>NZ_JAFHAP010000018.1 GCF_016938855.1 Polycladomyces zharkentensis
AAAAAAGACTCCTGAGACCCAGAAGTCGGCATGAAAATGGCGGAGAGGGAGGGATTCGAACCCTCGAGGCGGGTTTTGCCCGCCTACACGATTTCCAATCGTGCTCCTTCGGCCAGCTCGTTCACCTCTATAGGCAACGCGGAGAGGTGTCCGAGCTGGCCGAAGGAGCACGATTGGAAATCGTGTAGGCGGGCAAAACCCGCCTCGAGGGTTCGAATCCCTCCCTCTCCGCCATTTTCATGCCGACTTCTGGGTCTCAGGAGTCTTTTTTCAACAAATTGAAAACGAGCAATCCGGTTGACGGATTCCTCTTCACTATGTTAGGATATATTTCGCCTTGGTTCGGTAGCTCAGTTGGTAGAGCAGAGGACTGAAAATCCTCGTGTCGGCGGTTCGATTCCGTCCCGAACCACCATCATGCCGATGTAGCTCAATTGGTAGAGCAACTGACTTGTAATCAGTAGGTTGGAGGTTCGAGTCCTCTCATCGGCACCACGGATAGTGGAGGGGCGTAGTTTAATGGCAGAACAGAGGTCTCCAAAACCTCCAGTGTGGGTTCGATTCCTACCGCCCCTGCCAAATCACTTCCGGAATTCGTTTTGAATCCGGGATTCAAGCTCGTGAAGCGCCGATTGTGCCCTGTCGATCCATTTCTCATCGACAGGAGCGTCCTTGATGGCCGGTTCTTGGAACTGGTCGATCAAGCCGGAAAAGGTACCGGTGTCGGCATTGTCATCCGGTCCGGCTTGATATTCGTGACGCAGCACAAAAGGCCGGCCGAGCTTGACGGTGGCTTCTGGATCACCGATCCGTCCTTTGACGGAGGAAACGGGAACGCGCAGGTAAGACTGATGCGCGTCCGATTCCCAGTCCAGGGCCTTGTCAAAGTAACCGTGGTCATATTCATATGCACCGCCCAGTTGGAACCCTTCTTTAGCAAACAGGGATTCCACGTCGGCAAAACGTCCCTGTACGTTTTCGATCACGGGTGAGTGTAATGGGATCATGGATACCCCTCCTTTCACAGTAGTGTGCGACAGGATGCTGTCGATCATGCGATAAGGCGGCATAGCCAAGTGGTAAGGCAGAGGACTGCAAATCCTTTACCCCCGGTTCGAATCCGGGTGCCGCCTCCAAAATCTAGAAAAAAATTTCTTCGAAAAAAAGGGTTGACATCATGAACAAGCTATAATAAAATGAATGATGTCGCCGCTGATTGAAAGACAAAAACAAAACACGCGGACGTGGCGGAATTGGCAGACGCGCAAGATTCAGGATCTTGTGGTCGCAAGACCGTGGGGGTTCAAGTCCCTTCGTCCGCACCAACCATGTGCCCTTAGCTCAGCTGGATAGAGCGTCTGACTACGAATCAGAAGGTCGGGAGTTCGAATCTCTCAGGGCACGCCAACAAAAGCAAAACCACCATCCACATGGATGGTGGTTTTGCTTTTTGGAATGAGTCTAAAGCATTTCCGGATATTCATGGGTCCAAAAGCAAAGGAATCTTTTGAACACTCCATACGTTTGAAGACGTGGGATTCCCGGAGCGTTGGTGTCCGCAGTCCGTTTCCGCGACGACGACCGGGCTCAGGGGTGTGTCATCACCCAGTCCCATGCAGTTCTGCAGCAACGCTGTATGTACCCGTATGGGCGACGTACCTGCGACCAACGGAAGTGCCCGTGGTATACCGGTACGCCGGTTCCTCTTGACTCATTCTCATGGTCTTACTTGGTGGGAGTCTTCGCCACCAGAACCTCCTGCCACGACGTACAAAATCCGACTGCCAGTAGGATGAGCACAGTTCGATCAATATGCCAACATCTCGTGTTTGCCCTGGCCATCCCCGTGAAGGGGATCACGAGCAAACTCCTCCCTCGATGCAAATACCCCAAGAGCACTTCCTACCCTGTATCGCGGTGGTCGTCTTGTCTTGTTGCACTGCCGGCAGACAACCACGTGAATCTGCCCATTTTTGAAACCGTCCTCAACGGGATCCAAGTAATCGGCCCCATTGTCGGAACCCGTACCGATCTGGAGGAAACGTTCCAATTGCATGCGGCCGGCCGCACAAAAGTCATTGCCGATGTTCGCCGTGGGCTTTCAGACAGCCATTTCTGTAAAGATCACGCACATCCTAGATGGGTTCAGACTGCCGTAAATCTGATCCAGCCACTCACGATTTCAGGTGCACTGTTTTCCCTGCCCTGTAACGCAAACGCTCAAAGGGCGCTCGTGGGAAAATGGCCACTTTTTTAAGGGGGCGGGTCCGAATTTCCCATTGGGGCGACATGCGCTGTTGCTACGGAGCGGAGACAAAAAATCGGGGTCCGCGGATGATGTCAAACCCTGAATAGATCCTGGATGTATGATTTCCTTTCTTATCGGAATGGCCCGGATTTCTCCACCCCGACTGCTTACTTCTAACGATTCGATTGCTTCGCTTGTTCAATCAGCGTCCACACTTTCGGATCTTCCGTTCCGATATACCAGTGAGCCACACCTCCGATACCGGGAAAGCGTTGAATGATGACATTCAGTTTGGCATTGTAGCTGACGGTGTCCTGGAAATAGCCTGTCTCGGTTTTACCCTCTTGCCGCTTCACCAGATACGGTTCATGGTTTGCATCGCGTCGGAGAGACCACCCTTTTCGAAGCAGCATCTGCGCTGATTCATATGTCAACGGACCGGGATATGTACGATCTGTCCTCCACAGTTGGCCGGTCCACGGCAAAACCACTTGTATTTTCTCCACCGGCATTTTGGTAACAGCAAAAGCGAGGACCGTTTCCAACCACGTCAGCGGGGTCCCGGGTCCCGGCTTGTTCTGGCTGTAGTTAAATGTCATGATGTTCACTTTGTCTGCATGTCGGCCGAGTTGTTGCCAGTTCTGGGCAATCTGCCCGGACCATCCTCCCGGTTCACGGGTTTTGGGAAAAACGGAGATGTGCAGTTGTTTTCGTTTGGCGTGCAAACTGCGGGAAGCAAGCGCGACAAAATCGGACAAACGCTCCCGGTCCTCGGCGAGCAGCGGCTCCAAGTTTAATTCCACACCATCGATCTGTTGCCGTTCGGCCCATTGGGCGATTCGTTGCGCCAAAATATGTCGCCGGTCCGCCGTTGCCAGCCAGTAATGCAGTCGCTTGGGGTCCCAACCGTTTCCCAGGGAAAAGATGATGTCGATCTGGCGTTGTCGAGCCAGTGTCAGGATTTTTTCATTGCCTTTCGCCGAAGAAATGGGACCGATGGTACCGTCCGCCTTCAGTTCGTACCAAAAGAAATACGCTGTGTCTATGGAGGGAGCATGCTGTTGAAATGAAACAGTGGCGGTATCCGTTTCCCAATACGGTACATAAACGGCCACCTTGGGCTGAACGGGCGAAGACGGCGGGTTCGCGGTCGGCGGCGCGACTACAGGCGGTGACGGGCGGGACCTCCCGATATGGTCTGGTGGGGTGTGCTGATCGGGCGAATGCCAGCGGTTATGGAACGGTGGCGGTGGTACCGGCTGTTTTGCATCCGGGGAGGGGAAGGGACCGGATCCAGCGTCCGTGTCTCCCCCATCATCCTCCTCTTCCCAACCGTACGGATCATCCCCTCCGGCAAACGGTCGGGTTGAGGACGGTTTGGCAGGGGTGTGCTGCGGTTTCGCCATTTCCACCAGCGGGGCCCACCGGTTGACGAAATAGAGAACGCCCGCACTCGCCGTACCTGCGATCAATAGAAAGAGCAGAACGGTCCAAGTGGTAAATGATAAGCCCTGCCACTGCCATGATCGCTTTTCCGGTTGTTTCTCGGGTGGAGTTGGTTTCGGTTTTTTGTATAAATCAAAATGATTCCGCACGGTTCTCTCCTCCTGGAAAATGGGTCCATGCCTATCATAGTGAAACGATTCCGTGGGTAATAGTGCCAAAAGACCTATTTTTTGGTCCTGTTTTTGATGGAAGGAAAAGGGATTCTTCGTATCGTAATTAGCGATAGTGGAGAAAAGGGGGTCATTTTCATGTGGAAAATCTGTTGTTGGTTGTTGCTGGCATCTCTTTTGTGGGGAACTGCGGTAATCGGGCAGGCCATCCCACAGGTACAGGCGGAGGAAAGAAAGGCGGCGATGCTGGCAGACTATGCCATGGAAATCAGGGAAAAAACGCCACGGTCCGATGGGATTTACCATGTGGATACGCCCGCTATGATTCAACGGTTGAAGGAATTGAACATCAATACCTACTTTTACCTGGTGTGGCATGAGCGGACCGACTGGGATGATTTTGTGCATGAATTCATGCCGGCGGCTCAAAAAGCAGGTATCCGTGTCATTGTCTATCTGGTCCCGCCCACGGAATCGACGGGGACGAGAAAATCATATCCCTACACGACGGATTATCTCGCTTGGGCACAAGCGATCGCACAGATGTCGAAGCAATATCCGAATCTGATCGGTTGGGCGATCGACGATTTCAATCACAACCTGAATTTTTACACTCCGGCATATATGGAACAGATGAAGGAGACCGCCAAAAGCATCAATCCGGATCTGCAGTTCTATCCGGTTATGTATTCGGTGGCGTTGAACGAGGATTTCCTGAAAACGCGCGGCGCTTATATCGACGGTGTCATTCTGGCTTACCGGGACGATCCGTACCGAAACACACAAATCTGGGCATCGGAACCTGCACAAATCGAACAGGCGAGTGCGCTTACCCGAAAATACGGATTGGACCTGATTTGGATGGTGTACGCGTCCAAATTGTCGCGCACTCCGGCCAATCCCAGTCCCGTTTATGTGCGGGAAGTGTTGCAGACGGCGCTGGACGCGGTGCAGGACGGGAAACTGAACGGAGTGGTCACCTATTCGTTGGCCAAGGAAAATTTGCCCGAACCGGAAGATCATAAAGCGGCCGACGGGAATGGTTATCTCAGCTTTTTCGTCCCGGCTGCGTCAGCCACCCAACCCGGTGATCACGTGGATGCCACGCAAACGATCCGTTCGGTACCTGGTCGGACGGACTCGTACAAGCTCACCTTTCGGACGATGGATGAAGGGCCCAACATCCCCGGATATCACGTGAAGCAACTGCTGATCGACGGGCAAGTCGTTTGGGAAGAGGATGTGGCGACCGAATTGACCGATCTCAAATGGCGGGAGATCAGCCTCGATCTGACACCGTATCTCAAAGGGAAGCCCAAAGCGACGCTGACGTTTCGGCTGATTGAAAAAAAAGGTGTCAACAACTATTGGACCAATGTCGGTTTCGATGCGATCCAGGCGGAAGGGTTCAAACTGGACAATCCCCAATTTGAAACGGATGCAAGTTGGGCGATTGAACGGGACATGCCCCGCCTGATCGGGGAAATCCTGCATTATGATCCTGAGCGGCAAGCGCATACCTTTCATCATGTCAATACCACGTATCTGACTTACGATTTGTTTGACGATATCCGATTGGCACGCATGGACGAAGAGGTGAAAGCCAATCTGGTGAACACCGCCGAAAATGCGATGGATTACTATTTCTCCGAAGAAATCGGCAAAGCACTGAATCAATTGGAAGCGTTGGAGAACAAGATTTCGGCACAATCGGGCAAGGAGATTCCTCAGGAGACGGCTGATGCGTGGTTGAAGCAAATTGATGCCATCCGCGAGTTATACCGGTCACAGTAAAAAAGCGCAAAAATTTTTCCGGATATTTTCAGTATAGAAGGATTTTATGGAATAAACGAAGTATTGTATATAGGCCAAACATCTCATATCGGGAGGGACAGGATGCGCAGCAGAACCAAAGTGTTGTTCGCAGTGTTGTTGGCCCTTTTGCTCACGGTTACCGGTGCTTTCGTACCGGCTTCCGCATGGTATGATCCTTCCAGCGATCAAACGGTGGTCAATTCGGGAGGAGACGGGTATTACTTTGTCGAGTTGAGTGATCCTGCCATTGCGGAGTACAACGGTGGAATCCAGGGATACGCCAAAACAAAGCCCGATGAGGGCGCCAAGATCAGTATGCAGTCCGAAGCCGTGCAATCCTACGCCAAACGACTGCAGAGCAAGCGAGACACGGTAAAAAATTGGCTCCGGAGAAATGCACCCAAAGCAAGGGTAGTGACAGAGTATGCGATCACTTTGAACGGTTTGGCCGTAAAGACCAACGGCACAGACCCGAGCATCCTGCGTCAGGCTCCCGGGGTCAAACGGGTGGTCAAAAGCATCAAGTACCGCCCGGCAATGAATGTGAGCCACGAGATCATCCGCGACATCCCGATGTGGAAATCCGGGTATGACGGGAAAGGGATCAAAGTGGCGGTGATCGACAGCGGGATCGACGCCAAACATCCTTTTCTGACCGATCCTGCTCTAAAGACTCCTGATGGCTTCCCCAAAGGGGACACCCGTTTTACCAGCAACAAGGTGATCGTCGCACGGGTTTACTCTCCGGACCCGACCAAAACACCCGAAGCGATCGACAGTCACGGTACGCACGTGGCGGGTACGATCGCCGGCATTGCGGATTACCGAGATCCGTCCGGTACAGCGACGAAACCTTTGAGCGGTGTCGCGCCGAAGGCATATTTGGGTAACTACAATGTATTTCCGTGCAACGAATGCGAAGCGGAAAGCATCTATATCGCCAAAGCGGTGGAGGACGCGGTACGGGACGGAATGGATGTGGCCAATCTGAGCTTGGGGGGGCCGGCCGAACCCGGGTTTGACCTGCTGGCGGAAGTGGTCAACGCGGCCGTCGACGCCGGGATGGTCACCGTCATCTCCGCAGGGAACGAAGGACCGGGACCGATGACCATCGGTTCTCCCGGAACGGCGGACAAGGTGATCACGGTTGCCGCTGTGACCAACAAGCACTTCATCGGTTTGCCCATCAAAGTGACGGTGGACGGAGTGGAAAAAACACTGCCGACCGGTTCCTCCGCACCTGGCGGACAAATCCGGACGCGCGTGGCAGCGCCGCTGGCCGTCGTTACCGATGACAACGGTACGGCCTGTCAGGGAATCACGGCCGATTTGACCGGCAAAATCGCCGTGATCAAGCGCGGTGGATGCACGTTTACGGAAAAAGCCGCAGCAGCTCAGGAAAAGGGAGCCGTCGGCGTGATTTTGATCAACAACAGTGATGGTGATCCCACTTCCATGTTGGTGGAAGAAAGCGTCACGATTCCGATGGTGATGGTGTCGATGAATGACGGGGATTGGATTTTGAAGGGACAATCGGCGTCCGCTGTGTTGGAACCCCTCCCCGTGCAGGAATTTGCCACGACCAACGACAGCTATATCGCCAACTTCTCCTCCAGGGGGCCGACGGTAAACTACACACTGAAGCCGGATGTGGCCGCTGTCGGGGTGAATGTCTACTCCAGCGTGGTGGGAGGCGGTCTGGCGTCATACAATGGCACCTCGATGTCGGCGCCCCATGTCGCCGGAGCGGCAGCCTTGTTGCAACAGGCACACCCCGACTGGACACCGCAGGACATCAAAGCGGCGTTGATCGGTACCGGAAGGGATCCGAAGAGCGCAGCCAACCCGTTGGAGGTGGGCGGCGGTATCATCGACGTGGCCGCGGCCAACAAGCCGGTCGCTCTGGCCAATCCGGCAAGCCTGAGTTTCAAAATCGTGCCGCCCAACGGGAAAAACAGCAGCAAGACCATGCAGGTAACGGTCCAAAACCCCACAAAAACCAAACAGACGTATTACATCGTCGTTGACAACAATGGAAATGCCAAAGCAAGCACCACCTATCTCACCGTCAAACCGGGAGCTTCGGGGACGTTCGAGGTTACGGTTTCCGGCAAAGGAAAAACGGTGGGTCTGGATTATACCGGATATATCACGTTATTGGCCAAAAACGGCAAAAAGATTCGCATCCCGTACCACTATCGCGTGGATCATCACTAAGCAACAAGCCCGGACCAATGGGGTCCGGGCTTGTTATTGACAAAGTCCGCGGGCTCCGATTTCCCGTCTCCGCTCCGTAGCAAGAGCCAGAGTCGCTCGACGGGAAATTTGGACCCGCTACCCAAAAAGAGGGTGGCCGAATTCCTGCGAGCGACCTTTGAGCTGGTGAAACAGGAGCGAGAGGGAAAACGGCGCACCCGGAGGAATCACGAGTGGTTCAACACTTTGTCAGCAGTCTCCCCGGACCATTGCGGTCCGGGGACGTATTTTGTTCTTGTTCTGAGGAGTCAAGATGCCTCTTTTTTGTGGGTTGTGTCGATGATGCCGCCACCGAGACATACATCGCCATCATACAATACCACCGATTGTCCGGGAGTAACGGCCCGTTGCGGACGGGCGAATTCCACCAGCATCGTGCCGTCTTCCCGGGGATGCACGACCACTTCCTGATCCGGTTGGCGATACCGAAATTTGGCGGTACAACGGAAGGAATCCTTCGGCGCTTCCCCGCTGATCCAATGCACGTCGGTGGCGATGAGGGAATCGGAATACAGAGCGGGATGATCGTGCCCCTGTGCAACATAAAGAATGTTGTTTTCCAAGTCTTTGCCGACCACAAACCAAGGCTCACCCGTTCCGGAACCACCGATCCCCAAACCGTGACGCTGACCCAATGTGTAGTACATCAGGCCGTCGTGTCGACCTTTGTATTCACCGTCCAAGGTGCGCATTTCCCCCGGTTGGGCTGGGAGATAATGACTTAAAAACTCTTTAAAATCCCGCTCGCCGATAAAGCAGATTCCTGTGCTATCTTTCTTTTTGGCGGTGACCAATCCGGCCTCTTCGGCGATGCGCCGCACTTCCGGTTTGGTCAGGTGTCCGATGGGGAACAGTGTACGTGCCAGCTGTTCCTTGCCGACCATATAAAGGAAATACGTTTGATCCTTATTGGGATCCGCCCCGCGCAGCAGTTGAACCTCTCCATCCCTTCGCCGTATTTGGGCATAATGACCGGTGGCGATGTAATCGGCTCCCAGTTGCAGAGCTTTCTCCATGAATTCGCCGAATTTGATTTCCTTGTTGCACATCACGTCCGGGTTGGGCGTCCGGCCTTTGCGGTATTCATCAAGAAAGTAAGCGAACACTTTATCACGGTATTCCTTTTCGAAGTTGACCGAGTAGTACGGGATCCCGATTTGGGCGCAGACTCTCCGGACATCTTCAAAGTCTTCGGTTGCGGTGCAATTGCCGAACTCATCGGTGTCATCCCAGTTTTTCATGAACAAACCGATCACGTCATATCCTTGTTGCTTCAACAGGAGTGCGGAGACCGACGAGTCGACGCCGCCGGACAAGCCGACGACTACCCGCGGTTTTTTACTCATATGATCAAGTCCCCTTTCGTCGTTGATGATTGCCGGATCAAGGGGGAACGCAATTGCTTGTTCCTTCCTATCTTCTCCATTATAATCAAAACCAAGTGATGGACATAGTATGCCTGATGGAGTGTCTCATCCCACTTATTTAAAGTTAGTATATCACAGATGTCAAGGGTGAAAAGAAAGGGATCATGATGGATACCGTTATTGGCAAGAACAAGCGAAAACTGACGCCTCCCCAGATTTTGGTAATCGGTTTTGCCGTTACCATCCTGATCGGGGCTTTGTTGCTCACATTGCCCATCTCTACGGAAAACGGTCAACCGCTGCCGTTTGTCGATGCACTTTTTACGTCTACTTCCGCCGTTTGTGTAACGGGGCTGGTTGTCCGGGATACGGCGACGACCTTCAGCACATTTGGAGAATTGGTCATCATCACCCTGATCCAGGTAGGCGGACTGGGTTTCATGACGTTTGCCACATTGTTGGCGATATTGTTGGGGAAGAGAATCGGAGTCAAAGAACGGCTGGTTTTAAAGGAAGCATTTAATCAGTTGAAAATGGCCGGTATCGTTCAATTGGTTTTGTATGTCGTCATCATCACCTTCACTATCGAAGGGCTGGGAATGGTCGCATTGGCCTTCCAGTGGGTACCGCAATTCGGTTGGGAAAAAGGCTTGTACTATTCCTTTTTTCATGCCGTTTCCGCCTTTAACAATGCCGGCTTCGACTTGTTCGGCGATGTGTACGGGAAATTTTCCGGGTTGACGCATTTTGTTGAATCGCCGATCGTCAATTTGACCATTACCAGTTTGATCATTCTCGGCGGGGTCGGTTTCATCGTCATCGTAGAGCTGTTGCAATACCATCGAACCAAACGGTTGAGTCTACATACCAAATTGGTGCTGTCCGTGTCGGCCATCTTGATCGTATCCGGCATGCTGTTGATCATGATGGTGGAATGGATGAACCCCAAAACACTGGGTCCCCTGTCTTTCGGCGGCAAAATCTTGGCCGCTTATTTCCAATCGGTTTCACCGCGGACAGCCGGATTCAATACAGTGGACATTGCAGGTTTGTATCCGACGACGCAATTTCTGATCGTGATTTTGATGTTCGTCGGGGCTTCTCCCAGTTCGACGGGAGGCGGGATCAAAACAACGACACTGGCTGCCATACTGTTGTCTGTGTGGGCCATGGTACGGGGGCATGACGATGTGGAGTCATTCCGTCGACGCATCCCGAGCACACAGGTGTATAAAGCGTTGACGGTCACGGCGGCCGCCTTGACGTTGGTGATTGCGGTGACGATGGTATTGACCATCACGGAAAGTCATTATTTGGGCCGTGACATCCTGCCGGCACTGTTTGAAACGGTATCTGCCTTCGGTACGGTGGGATTGACGATGGGATTTACGCCGCACTTGACGGTGGCGGGCAAACTGTTGATCGCGTTCACGATGTTTGCCGGACGGCTTGGACCGGTTACCATCGCATTTGCCGTCGCCAAACGGAATGAATATCGTCCGTTCCGATATCCGGAAGAACGACCGTTGATCGGATAAGGACCGAAAACGAGGGATAGAGGGATTAAGGGAGTTATGCCGCAAGAAAGAACACGTCCGGCTTTTAGGGGGGATGGTTTGGGTACCGATGATGAACGGGGCAGATCATGATGACATGCAAAGCATGAGGAAGGGATGGCCGGATCACCACTGGTGCGTGGGGAGGAGCCGAGCATGGGACAAGGTTTGACAGGGACGGCTGTTTTGTCGCTCTCACGGATCGCAGGAGTGCTTGCCTGGGGGGGAATGTCATGTCTTCACCAGATGCGTGGCCTGCATTGATTCAGACGATACCCCAGTGGCTGGGTGTATGGTTGGGTTCGGTGGCGGTGGGCTTGGTTGTGACGGTTCTCAATCTGGCGGTAGCATTACCTGCGGCAAAGGTGTTGTTTCAAGTGAGGTGGAAGGGAAAACCGATCCTGCCGGGCTTCTTTCTGTTCGTGATCGTACTGTTGGCTTTTGCCTTGGGCATGATGGGGATGGACAAGGGACCGGTGGGTTTGGCACTGATGGTGTTCGTTCCCACCCTCCCCACTTCCATCCTCATGTTGACCTATGCTTATCAATGGATCGGGAAAGAAATGATGGAGCAGGCCAGTACCTTGGGTGCCTCTCCGATCCAGGTGTTTTGGACGATCACCCTGCCCCTGCTGCGGCCCGTGATCAAAGTGGTTTCTTTGTTGGTTTTTTTCACCGCATCCGGACAATCCCTTTTGATCCGGTGGATGGAAGGCGGTCGTTCCCTTGGGATCCCCGTACGGATTCATGACGGTTTGAACCGCACGACTGGCATGGTTTGCATGTTCCTGTTTGTTGCTTCCGGTATCGTTGCACTGATCTGGATGTGGTGGATGGAACGAAAACACAACGGCAGACGTTCGCAAGGGGAGGGATGCGGTTGAAAGAAATGTTGAAGTTGGAAAGATGGACCGCATCGCAGAACAGAAAAACAGTGTTAAAGGACATTCAGCTATCGGTGCATCAAGGGGAAATTTTCGCCTTTCTCGGCCCGGCAGGTGCAGGAAAAACCATCCTGCTTAAAACCATTGCCGGGCTGCATCCGATTCAGCGGGGGCGCATCTGGTTAAACGGAATGGATATCACGGCACAGTCCGCCCATCGGCGCAATGTCGTGATGGTGTTTCAAGAAGCAAGGTTGTTTCCCCATATGACGGTGGCGGAAAATGTGGATTACGGGTTGCGTTTTCGGAAATTGCCTCCGGATGAACGGAAAAACATGGTGCACAACGCATTGACATGGGTCGGGATGGCGGAAATGGCAGACCGGATGCCATCCGGGCTTTCAACCGATCAGCAACGTCGCGTTTCATTTGCGCGTGCACTGGTGTTGCAACCCGATCTGTTGTTGCTGGACGAGCCGTTGAGAGACTTGGAACCGTGGGTGCGGCAAGATCTGCGGAACCTGCTGAAAGAATTGCTGCACAAGCTCGGAATGACGGCCATCCTCTCCACACGGGAACGCGAGGAAGCGGTTCAATTGGCGGATCGAATCGCCATCCTCCATCGAGGACGTATCCTGCAGGAGGGAACGGCCAGACAGTTGGTCGACAAACCGGCTGAACCCGATGTGGCGAGGTGGATGGGATCAGCCGTTCTGATCCGGGGAGTTTGGCGAAAACGAGTGTGGGAAACGGATGTCGGATCTTTCCCCGTTGCGGCGTTTCCCCGTACTTTTCCGGAAGGAGCGGTTGTCAGCGGTGTGATCTACCCCTGCGATCTCCAGACAGCCGGCTGGTCGCAGCCCATTGGAGAGCGAACGCTGCGATTGGAGGGCAAATGGATGTATTCCACAGATACGGGAAGGGAATATCAGCATCACATTCAGTTGGACAATGGTGTCCGGGTGTCTGTCTCCAGTCGACGCCCTTTGGAACGATCGGAAAACGGACGGGTTGCCCTGTTGGTGGAAGCGGACCGCATCCCATTGTTTGCAGATGAGAAACATTTGTTATAATGATAGAAAAACATCATTCTTTTGAGGTATGATTTGTCTTTTGTTTCAAAAAATGTTGTCATAGTGGAATCATGAAGAACCTGAATCTTGACAATTGAATGGAGGGCGAAGCGTGGGAGAGCAGATGATTCCACTGTTCGACGGAGTCGGACATCCAGTGTGGTTGGACCGGGAAGAATTTCGCAAAGAGGTGATCCCCCAACATTTGGAGGCGGAATGGAATCATCCGGAGGAATTGTACACCTTTGTGGTGCAGATTTTTCGGGACGGTTTTGTTGAAGAAGCCGATCGCGGCGCCGACCGATTGCTGGAGTTGTACAACCGGGCTGAAGGTGTTCTTCTGTTGAAATCGCTGATCCTGTTGCGCAAGGGTGAAGACGAAGAAGCGGAAACCTTGGTGCGTGAATGCATGGAGAAGTACCCGGATCGTGGAATGGCACACACCTTCTTGGCCCGTATTTATGACAAACGGGGAGACCGGGAAGGTGTGATCGATTCGCTGCGCAGGGGACTGGAGCTGGAACCCAATCAGGAGACGGCACTGTTGTGGTGGGTCGATCTGACGATCGAAGAAGGCGGCAAGAGCAAGGCGATAGAGGAACTGAAGCCGTTTGTGGAGAAAGAAGGGGCTTGGTGGCCGAAATTGATCGCGGGTCGTCTTCATCTGGAAGAGGGGGACACCTCAGCAGCGGTTCATCTTTTCAACCATGTGCTGGAGTGGTTTCGATCCCGACGGGATGAACAGACGCCCCCGTCATTTGATGAAGAGATCGCGTTGATGACGGTCGTCACCATATTGAGCAAACACGGATGCCGGGACGAATTAATCACGCTGTGTGATCAGTATTGTCGGACGGATCACTCCACACCTTTTGCGGTTCTGGATTATGCACAGGCGCTGGTCGAAGTGGGGCGTATCGAGGAAGCGGTCGACCGGTTGCAACAAGCTTCCAACTTCGTCCTTCCCGAATATGTGCATTTGGTGGAACGAAAACTGTCGGAACTGAAGCAACGGTTTTCATTGAAAATCTGAATTCCGACTGACGGGACAGTCTAATCATGACAGCCTCCGGTTATTGTCAAACGGAGGCTTTCTTTATATCATGGAAAGAAGGAGTGTGACGGATGAGCCATCTGTGGTATGAATTGATCTACGACGAACGTCTTGGTATTGAACGCCCGGTGTTGCACGTGGCATATGATCAGTTGACCCTGGAGCAACAAGACGAGTTCGAAATGGTTTGTCAACGGGTATGTGCCCAAATTCCCCCGCAAATCAAGCTGCTGGAGCAAGCTTATATGGATTGTTATGAGCGCTTGAAACAGGCGGACGGGGACGAGGCGTTTTATGAGACGATGGAGAAAATGAACGACATTTCCAGCCGCATATGTGATCTGAATGTTTTGTTTTTGCAAATTGAAGGCAGTTTTTTGGCCAGTCGAGCGCATACATGACCAAGCAGGGATTCCTCGCTTGGTTTTTCTTTTGGTCAAACGAAGGGAATTAACGTTGACGTTAACGTTAATCTTTCGGTACAATGAATATCAATTGAAGAGGTGACCTGCCATGGCTTGGCTCAAAATTGAAGATGTCGCAAGGGAAACGGGATTGACAAAGCGGGCGATCCGTTATTACGAGGAGATTGGGTTGTTTCAGCCCAGCCAGCGCAGTGACAGCGGGTATCGCCTGTATACGGACGCAGATGTCCAAGAATTGAAACGTGTGGTGGACATCAAGGAGGTATTGGGATTTTCGTTGCAGGAGATCCAGCAGTTTATGGAGCTGGGCAAACGCATTGAGGCATATCGTCGGGATTACAGCCAAGCCACAGACCCGGCGGTGAAACGGCAGGATATCAGGGAGATGCGGGAAGCGCTGGAACAGCAGTTGCAGATGGTGGAAGCGAAAATGAGGAAGATGGTGACGTTTCAGCAAGAAGTGCAAAACATGTTGACCCAGCTCCGGAAGATAGAAGAGACAATGGAGGGAGAGAATGAAAAGCGTGGGTTCGATGATACCTGATGAACATGAGCGACGGGCGCGGCGCAGTATTTTGACCACCTGTTTGGCGGCATTGTTCGGCTTTATGGGAATCGGTGTGGTGGACCCGATTTTGCCGATCATCGCCAATCAGATCGGCGCGACACACTGGCAGGTGGAAATGCTGTTTACCAGCTATATTTTCATGATGGCGTTCATCATGATCCCCAGCGGGATCTTGGCCGCGCGTTGGGGCAGCAAACGAATCATGGTGTGCGGACTTTTTCTGGTGGCGGTCTTTGCATCGGCTTGTGCGATGTCATCCACCATCGGCCAATTGATGGCATTTCGTGCCGGTTGGGGAATGGGCAATGCGATGTTTTTCGCCACATCCATGTCCATCCTGATCGGGATGGCTGCCAACTTGGATCAAGCCATGGGTTATTATGAGGCCGCTTTGGGGATGGGTATGTCGTTCGGTCCGCTGTTGGGCGGATTGCTCGGTCAGTTCGGATGGCGGTATCCGTTTGTGGCCACCAGTGTCCTGATGCTGTTGGCGTTTGTACTGACGATTCTCCTGGTTCAGGAGCCAAAAGGTCAGGCCAGCCGACGTGCCGGTTTCGGCGACTTTGTCTCCGCCCTCGCATATCGTCCTTTTCTGTTGGTGGCCGTGGCGGCGATGCTGTACTACTACGCCTTTTTCACCGTTTTGGCTTATTCACCCTTGTTGTTGAAGTTGGATGCCATTTCTTTGGGGCTGATTTTTTTCGGATGGGGTGTCGGTTTGGGGATCGGTTCCACCAAGTGGGCGCACGGATTGTTGCATCGCCATTCGCCGATGTGGGTGGTCCGTCTGGGAGCGGGACTGATGGCGGCCGTACTGCTGTTGGTGCTGCTGTCGCCCAACAAAGTGATCACGATCGCCGTGATCGTATTGTCGGGTTTTGTGTCCGGGTTGAACAACACCGCATATTCGACATTGGCGATTGAGACATCCCAAGCCCAACGGAGCATCGCTTCAGGTGCGTACAATTTCATTCGTTGGCTGGGTGCCGCCGTGGCACCCGTGACGGCCGGATTCGCCTCCACGTTCTTTCCGACGGCACCGTATGCGATCGCGTTATGCTGCATGCTGATTTGTGCAGGACTGCTGATGTCGTTCAAAAGCACGCAGACACCGGTTGCATCATGATGATAAACTCGTCTTCACCCCAGGCTCCGCCGCCATTTTCGCCGGTGGAGCCTGTTTCCCCTTCTTGTATGGCAAAATTAACCTTTTTACATTTGCTCATCCTTTACTAAAATAAAGAAGGGCGAATTTCAATAGAAAGGTGGGAGAAGACGAGTCGAAGCCCACTTGACGGACTCGTCTTTTTATCTGATATGGTGAAACGGAAAGAACTGAACTTGTTTTCGTTGATTGCAATTGTGGTCGGCACGATGGTGGGCGGTGGTGCGTTCAATCTGCCGAGCGACCTTGCCGTCGCGGCCAACAGTGGTCCTGTGCTTATTGGTTGGCTGATTACCGGGGTCGGAATGATTGCATTGGCATTGGTTTTGCAAAATTTGGCCGTGCGCCGTCCCGATCTGGACGGAGGGATCTACAGTTTTGCCCGGGCAGGATTTGGTGAATTTTTGGGATTCAACAGTGCATGGGGATACTGGGTGTCGGCGCTGTTGGGCAATGTGGCCTATGCTACTTTGTTGTTCGGTTCACTCAGTTATTTCTTCCCCATGTTTGGCAAAGGGAACAACCTTCCCTCCATCGTTTTTGCATCCGTTTTGCTGTGGATGCTCCACTTTCTGATTCTGCGCGGGGTGAGGGAAGCGGCGTTATTCAACCTCATCGCGACAATCGGAAAACTGGTGCCCATTTTCCTCTTTTTGATTCTGATGGTTTTTGTGTTTCACTGGGATGTTTTCGTCCGTGACTTTTGGGGAACGGCTCAGGGTTTCGATTGGTCGGTGGTCAAACAACAAGTGAAAGACACCATGCTGGTGACACTGTGGGTCTTTGTCGGGGTAGAAGGTGCCGTCGTGCTGTCCGGACGGGCCAAGCATCGACAAGATGTGGGCCGGGCCACGGTTATCGGACTGCTGGGCACGATGGTGATCTACGTTTTGATCTCTGTCCTCTCCATGGGCGCACTCAGCCGAGGGACGCTGGCGAAACTGCATGAGCCATCGCTGGCGTATGTGCTGGAACACGTTGTCGGACCCTGGGGAGCTGTGATCATCAACTTGGGATTGGTCATTTCCCTGTTGGGGGCGATGCTGGGTTGGACGCTTCTGGCCGCCGAATTGCCGTATGTGGCAGCCAGAGACGGAATCTTTCCCCGTTGGTTGGGCAAAGAAAACCGCAACGGCAGCCCGAGTGGGTCGTTGTGGTTGACCAACGGGCTGATTCAATTGTTCATCATCATCGTCCTCTTCTCTGAGTCGACCTATCAGGTGGCGTATTCATTGGCCAGTGTCGCCATTCTGCTGCCTTACCTGTTTTCGGCACTGTACCAGGTAAAACTGGTATGGACAGGTGAAGGGTACGCTGAGGGCGAATCCCGAGGCAAAGATTTGCTGCTTGGAATTGTGGCTGCGCTCTACGCGTTGTGGCTTGTTTATGCCGCCGGGTTGGATTTTCTTTTGATGACGGCGATTTTGTATGCGTTGGGCATTTACTTCTATATTTCCGCCCGCAGGGAAAATGGCAAAAAAGCATTTCGCGGTTGGGAATTGTCGCTTGCTGCCGGAATCCTCATCGCAGCCGGTGCGGCAGTCTATCTGATTGCTGTCGGCCAGTTGTCCCCGGCGGGTTGATATTCCTGTAACAAACGATTTCCATCATGAACCATTCCTTTACATTTTGGTAAATCCCATTTTCAACCCTATCAATTAAGAGTATGATAAGGAATGGTGAAGAAATCATGGACAGGAGGAATTGGCGTTGTTGTTCAACCGAGCGAAGGATCGGGTCTTCTACCAAACATTGATCGACGCAGCTGCAAACCTCGTCGAAGCGATGCAACTGTTTCGCGAAAATGTTGAAACCCTGGAAGAGAAAGAGCAGTTCGCCGAACGGCTCAAAGAGCTGGAAGACAAAGGCGACGAATATACACACCTGATCATTCGGGAATTGAATCAAACCTTCGTGACACCGCTGGATCGGGAAGATATCCTGCAGTTGGCGGTCAAGTTGGATGATGTGCTGGACGGCATCGAAGCGTGCGCATCTCGTTTCGTCTATTTCCGTGTGCATCAAACCACGCCGTATTTGGTACAGTTCGCCGACATCCTGGAACGTTCCGCCAAGTACTTGCATGAAGCCTTCATCGCACTGGAAAAACGGGATTACGCCACGATTCGTA
The DNA here is from genome assembly GCF_016938855.1 of Polycladomyces zharkentensis. Classification (NCBI taxonomy): domain Bacteria; kingdom Bacillati; phylum Bacillota; class Bacilli; order Caryophanales; family Thermoactinomycetaceae; genus Polycladomyces; species Polycladomyces zharkentensis. Next base: position 18,159 of record NZ_JAFHAP010000018.1, read on the forward strand.
AACTCTCCGTCGAGATCAACTTGTTGGAAAATGAAGGGGACCGGCTGATGCGGGAAAGTGTGGGATCGTTGTTTGAAAACCCGACTGACCCGATTGAACTGATCAAGATGAAAGAGATCTACGAGAAGCTGGAAGGCGTGACGGATACGACGGAAGACTTGGCGGATGTGATGGAAAGTGTGGTTATGAAGTATGCCTGATCCGATGTGGTTAGTCGTACTCGTCGTCATTCTCGCACTCATCTTTGATTTTACCAACGGGTGGAATGATTCGGCGAATGCGATCGCAACCGTTGTCGGCACGCGGACGCTTTCGCCCTTCCAAGCCCTGATGTTGTCCGCCGTGTTGAACCTGGCCGGGGCGTTTTTCTCCACTGCCGTGGCCAAAGCGATCGGAAATGACATCGTTGATCCCAAAGGCATTACATTGCTGGTAATCGTCGCCACGCTGCTGGCGGCCATTTTGTGGAATACGGCCATGACACTGATGGGGTTGCCGATCAGCGCATCCCACGCCTTGATCGGGTCATTGGTCGGAGCGGCCATCGCATACAACGGGTGGGACGTGCTGCGGTTGAAAGGGATCGTCACCATCTTGATCGCCCTTCTGGTTTCACCGTTGTTGGGTGGCGTGCTGGGATATGCCATCATGAAGCTGATCCGCCGGGTGTTTGCGGAAACGTCGCCTTCCAAAGTGAAAAAGTGGTTCCGACCGCTGCAAATTGTATCGGCGTCGTTCATGTCGTTCAGTCACGGTACGTCGGATGCGCAAAAGGCAATGGGCATCATCACACTCGCCTTGTTCACCAGTGGCCATCTCTCCAGTTTGGAGGTGCCGACCTGGGTGATGGTCGCCGCCGGTTTGGCGATGGCCATCGGTACGGCGGCAGGTGGATGGCGTGTGATCCAGACGATGGGCGCTCGCCTGAGTCGGTTGGAAACTCCTCACGGCTTTTCTGCAGAAACCGCCGCCGCACTGATTTTGACGACGGTGGCCAAAATCGGCGTTCCGGTCAGTTCCACGCATACGATCACCGGTTCCATCATCGGTGTCGGTGCGGCCGAACGGATCCGCAGTGTGCGTTGGGGCATCGCCGGCAAGATCATCTACGCTTGGGTGCTGACCCTGCCTGGCACGGCCGTGATGGGCTTTATCCTGTATGAAATTCTGCGGGTGCTGGAACCGTAATCAACCATACAAAAAACCGGTCAATCGACCGGTTGGTTGTTTTTATCGACAAACCCAGCGGTTTTTCCGCTGGGTTTTGTATCAACAATCACGGAGAAAAATCCCTCCTTCGGCCTCGTTTTTTCCTTCCTAGAAAAGGCATTTTGCTTGATGTTGCGGCACACGGCAGTAAGAGGCATGGCTCCGTTACTATGGCAAGCGCCCTTATCCATGCAGTGCGAAGTGCGTGCCATCTTCGCAGTGGCAAGAGGTAATCATCTGCTTTCGATTCAGCAATGTATTCGTCAGTGTCAAAAGATTGATCGGATGGATGTGCAAACATCGGTGCGATAAACACAAAAATCCCCCTGCCTTTTGTATGTACGGGGGATTCTGATGATCGTTTATTATTTCGTTTTTACCGCAGAGATGGGAAACGGAGGAAATTAAAAAAAAATAGCGCGGTGTCCGCGCTATTGATTAGGAGACGGTGATGGTGGAAATCACAGAGGGTGAACCACAAAGAGAGGAGGGTTTCATCTCTTCCCAACACCCCTGGAGTGGATTCTGGACATTTTCAATATATAAAAGGATTGCAAAAGAGTTTGTGATAAATTGCACAAAAATAAGTGACAATATTGTGGCAGTGATTTTCTTATATAGCGCCGTTATTCAGAACTTATCTTCCACAACCTATGCGGTATATCTCACAAAGCAAACATCGGGATGAACCACGATTTAGGGGTAGAGGTAGCGAATGCTGATTGTGCGGTTGAGGTTGCATCTATAGCAACTCAAGTCATTGCGTTTATACAGGAAACTCAGGGATCACACGTTCATATTCATCCTGAGCATTGGTAATGGCCAACTTAGAATACACTTCAAGATTTACGGCATGCATGTCCAGAATAAGTCTTGAGCCATGTTAACAGGAAGTGACGCAACCAACTTATGCGGCAAATGGATTTGACCATGCTGGCCTGATCAGAATACTTCTTGAGTAAAGTGCTAAGTCGTTTTATCTTTGACCACTGCATTATCTGGACTTTTGGTGGCATTTAATATGACTACTCCCCCGACTATCAATACGATTCCCAAAACTGTCACTATATTAAAAGGTTCTTTCCATATCAATATATCAATTAATGCGGTTAAAACCGTCCCTGCTCCCGACCATATGGCGTAAGCTGTCCCCAATGGAATATATCTAAGACTAATGGAAACAAAGTAAAATGCGACTCCGAATCCCAAAATGAAACCAATAGAAGGAAGAAAATTTGAAAAACCCGCTGATAATTTAAGCATTGAAGTGCCTGTTATCTCTCCGGCAATGGCTATGCCAAGTGCTATGTATCCTTTCATAATATCTTTCACAATATCACCTCTTCCTATGTTAATGATTTCCCCCGGAAAGTTTCATAATTACAATCCCGCAAATAATCAGGATTATACCTAATAATTTTTTTGAATCAAACTTTTCTTTAAATAGCAAGACACCTACTAATGCAGTTAAAGCGGTGCCTGCTCCAGCCCATATAGCATAAGCCGTGCCTAATGGAATAGCCTTCAAAGCTAACGACAGGTAATAGAATGATAATCCCATTCCAATTATTACCCCTACGGAAGGGAATAATTTCTTAAAACCATTTGATACTTTAAGCATTGAACTACCAAACACCTCAGCCAGGATGGCAGCGGCTAATAAGACATATGAATTCAAGATACCATCTCCTTACTCAGTCATATTGATCAAATATCGGATTACTTTTTCCCGTAATTCTTTGTTTAGATTTCCTACTCCAAATATTTCAGAGAACCACAAACCATCAACGGCTAATCGAACTATGGTTGACCGTACTGGGTCAATCCCGTCGTTTTCTATCTGTTTTTGCCATGTTGAATACTCGCTTTGTAGTTTTGCGAGTAAATCTGGGTTTGTAAATAGTGAAGCGATGAGTGCTGTACTGATTCCATTTGCTTCCTTAATATCGGCCAAAGTTGTCTCGAGATATGCACGACTCCACTTGCCAGCTTCATTAGCTGCATTTGTCGCTCTGTCATGAATATCTGCAAAAAAATTGTTTGTCGCTTCTTCCACCATCGCGTTTATTAACGCTTGCTTATTCGGGAAGTGGTAGAGCAACCCGCCCTTACTGATTCCAGCTTCTTTAGCAACTGCCTCAAGCGTAAGTTTTTCAGCACCATGAGTTTTTACGATAGATGAAGCAACAGATAAGATATGTTTACGTTTAGAATTACTATTCACATTTGTTCACCTCAAATTTAGTGTACCGTCTGGACGGTTTTTTTGTCAACTGATTTTCCATTTCTTTGGTGAATGACCCAAAAATCAGTATCGATAGAACCTTTCGATCTTTTCTCGGCATAGGCTTCAGTCATCTTCTCATGTACGAATGGGATGGCAATTCCCGTTCCTTAGCGATGGTGTCCACGCCCTTGTGTTCTTCTTGATACTTTTTGACTGTTTTCAACTGAAACGCCTGACCGAACGAACGGAACGTTTGCGCTTTTTTGCCATGGAAAAGCCCCCCTTTAAGAAGATTTACGCCCACTTTTTATAGCGTGTCTTCTTTAAGGGGGGCACTTCATGTTTCCGGCTTTGTCTGTTCTTCCTTCTCATCTTCAATGACGCATATACGGATTCAGTCCAACCGGGAGTATACCGCAAAATATCTATTGCCGTTGATTTAACGGTTCTTGCCTTTGTCAACTCAATCGTTGACCCGAAAGCAGAATAGTGTGCGTAAGTCTACCTTGAGGGGGGACTTCAATCAACCGGTTTTTTATTTTCTTTGGACAGCGCGACAACGGTGGCGACGATGCAGATACCGCCAACGGTTTGCCACGCACCCATCGGCACATGCAGCCACACCACCGTAACGATGGCGGCGGCCAGCGGTTCGGCACAGGCCAGGAGGGAGGTTTCCGTCGGCGTGAGATAACGCAGACTGTCCAAATACCAATAAAATGCGAGCAACGTGCCGAAGATGACCACAAATCCAACGAGCAACCAGGCGGAACCCGTCCATACCTGCCCCGATGTCCGCCAAAGCGGGTGAATGATGTTCATCCCCACACCGCCGATCAGCATGGCCCACCCCACGATGACACCGGAGCTCCATCTGCTCAACAATCGAGCAGGATACAATGTGTAAAAAGCGGCGGTGACGGCAGAGCCCAACCCCCAGAAGACGGCGGAAAGGGAGATGGTCAACCTGTCCAGCCGGCCGTTGGTCACCAGCAACCCGGTTCCCATCAGTGCGAGCACCACGGCGACGATATCCTTGCGTCCGGGAAGTTGCCGGTTGCGGAGCGCCACATAGATGGTGACGAAAATGGGACCCAAATACTGTAACAGAGTGGCGGTGGCAGCGTTGCCCGCTTGGATCGCTTCAAAATAGGTATATTGCACGCCTGCCATCCCCAAAATGGAAAAGATGAGCAGTTGGCGGCGATCCGATTTTTGTTTCCAAATCTGCCAAACCGTTTGTTTTTGAACGAAAGCGAAATAAAAGAGTAGCAAAATCCCGGAAAGGGAGAGTCGGAGGGAAACGAGCCAACCGGGTTGGAATCCTTGATGTTGAAACAGCCATTGTGCCGCCGTCCCCGACAATCCCCAGCAAGTGGCTCCGGCCAACACCATGGCGAATCCTTTGAGGCGGTGAAAGGAGGGGGGAACCGCCATTGTTACGGACCGCATTGGATTCATCCTTTCCCGAAAACTGTTTCTCTCCATTTTAATGGAAAAACGAAGAGTTGGAAACGGGGGATGGTAACCGTCTCGGGGCGTGTCCGATGAATCAATCATTGATCCAAAAGTCCGTATGTTGTCCATGGTGACTGGCTCCGCACGGCTAAAGTACCAGAGGCACCCCCTTCGGTCGCTGTGGGCTTTTAGGCGTTTTCTGTAAATAGCTTTCACCCCTTCAGGGGACGGTCACCTTAGTCGTATTGGCCATTTTCCTGGTACAGAATTCAGATGAAAAACGGGACCTCGGCAAAAACGCTACCGACAATTTTCTTCAAAGTCATGCACATTATATTTTTCGGGTGATCGTTTTCTGATATTGGGAACCGGAAAGAGTTCAACCTCTGATGGGGAGGTTGAACTCTCGATTTTATCGTGTATAACCCGAGTCATCCCGCAAATCGTATATCCATCCGTCAATTCGCTTCAACCACTGTAGACGGATGTATCAAACACCCTCTAGACGGCATCGAGAATGTATCCTTCCAATTCGTTCAGCATTTGCAATAAAGCGGCACGGATTTCAAATTCCTTGCGGGTTTTGGGGAGCGGCATGTCTTCACAGGTTTCACGCAAGGCGCGGATCTCCTCCTGGATTTGGTGGAAATCATCCGCACCGGAACGCAATGTCTCAGACATTTTCCTGAGAATGGAGGCCAGCATCTTCCCCTGAACGATCACCTGATCCACACGGGAGACAAGCGCGAGCATATGTTTGATACGTTCATACTGCTTTTCTTTCTTTTCGAAGTGATGAAACCGGAGGACGTCATCCGAAGTGATATAGTTGTCTTCATGCAGTAGCGCTTCTTTTTTTCCTTGTTGAATCAGATTGTGGATGGTGAGGATTTCCGCGCCGTCCCACAGATAGTTCTTCTCCTCCAATGCACGGGCGAAATGATCGAACACGTCGGCGACCGCCAGTTCCAATCGGCGGTGAATATTGAGGAGTTGTTCTTTGCGGCTCGGCATGTAGAGCCAGTTGATGGTGAGTGAAACGGTCATGCCGGTGAGGATCAACCAAATCTCATTCAATAAAATGTCCATATCCAGATGGCCGGCGGTATACACGTGAATGGTGATGACGGTACCGAGTACCACGCTGCGCTCAGTCTTGGTTCGTACCAATATCGGAATCAGAAGAAGCAGGATCAAGCCGATGACGTAAACATGAAACCCCAGCAAACTGAACAGCAGCGTATCCACTGCCAGTGTGAAAAACAGGGCAATCACCGTTTTTCCGGCTGTGACCACCGTTTCTTTTCGCGTGTTCTTCAATAGAAGAGCCGCGACGATCCCGGTGAATTCCGCTAATTTCAAATGCAGGGCATTGGCGATGTAAATGGCGAGCACCACGGCAACAACGGTTTTGGCTGTTCGGAATCCGATTCTCATGGCTGGCTCATCCTTTTTCTGAAGTGACTGGTGCGTGTCTGGCAAATCCGTGGGGGAAAGATTCCCGGACGGGCGAAAACGTGCGAAAACAAGGAAAGCGCAGGTTGAAATCGCGGGCAAATTCCTCTCGGCGACATACATTGCCCGCGTCCTGCGCTCCGGGTCGGAGCGGTCATCACCTGCTCCCGTGCAGGGCACAGGTGGAGCGAGACGGGAAAGCAATTTGGACAGGATTTACCAGACACTCGCTAAAAGGCAAGAGCCGGTGGACCAATTTCAGTAGCCGGCTCCCATGTGAAAAGTATAGGCAAAGGATACGTGCTGTTCAATGGGTTTCGTCAGCGGTCCGTCACAACGATGCAGGTGGCTTTGACGGGTCCGTGTACGCCCACGACCAGGTTCATCTCAATGTCGGCGCTGTTGCTGGGGCCGGAGATGAAGTTGACACTGGACGGAATCGCTTCCCCTCGTTCGATCCGCTCGCGGATCATGCGAGCGGCTTGCGTCATGCGGGGTACCAGCGTACTCAGGGGAACGATGGCGATGAAGTAACGGGGGAGAAGGCTGACGGAGCGGCCTTTTCCTCCGCCGCTCATCAAGACGACGGTTCCCGACTCGGCCAGTGTGATGTCGCTGATCGCGATGCCCACATCGGCCTGTTCCGCGCGTTCGATATTGATTTTTCCTTTTTCGGGATTCCATATATGGACATCCAACCCGTACGGATTGTCTTGAGTGGCGAACAGGGAGGACAACCCGAACTCGGCAAAACGCGGGTCATCCGAACAGATCACTGATTTTCCGTCGTACGAGCGGATCGTTTCCAACAATACGTCAGGCAGGGATGATGATTCCGTTCGCCGAACATCCGTATGGATCATTCGACATTGACGTTCAAACACTGACAACAGCTCTTCCGGTGTCGCACCGGCGAGGGTGCGCCATTGTGGTCCGTGTTTCCAATGAGAGGGCCGCTTCACCGGTTCTGAGATACGGGGACGCCCCAGTTTCCGGGCGATTCGCTCCAGAAACGCTTCACGGTTGTAAATCATGGCCGCTCACCTCGTTTACGCCGATTTTCAAACCACTCGCGAAAGGTTTCCCGTTCGGGGGAGGGAAGGTCACGAATCGATGTCCACGGTTGGAGCGGTCCGGGACCTTGACGGATGACGCCATCCTCCTCCCAGGGGAGAAGAGCGGTCCGTGCCAGTTTGGTTCCCCACCGGTACAGGCGGGGTGATTCGGCCACCATGCCGAACGCCTTCATCGCCAAACGCTCGCCGAGCGGCGATTGCCTTTTCTCTTCGGCCGTTTTTTGCCGGTGTCGGATCAACAGATCGTGCAACGGAATGTTCACCGGGCATGCTTCCGTACATGCGGCACACAAACTGGACGCGTAGGGCAGTTCCCGGTATAGATCCTCGCCGCCCAACAATGGTGAAAGCACGGCACCGATCGGACCGGAGTAGATGGACCCGTAGGCTTGCCCGCCGATGTGGCGGTAGACGGGACATACGTTGAGGCAGGCACCGCATCGGATACATTGGAGCACACTTTGGAATTCGGTGCCCAGGATGTCGGATCGCCCGTTGTCGATGATCACCAAATGAAACTCTTCCGGACCGTCTACGTCACCAGCCGCTTTGGGTCCGGTCAGACAGTTGATGTAGCTGGTCAGCTTCTGGCCGACGGCGCTGCGGCACAGCAATCCCACCATCACCTCCAGCTCCTCCCAAGTGGGTACGATCCGCTCCATCCCCATCACTGCGATGTGGACGGGCGGCAGGGAGGTGACGAGCCGGCCGTTTCCTTCATTGGTGACCAAACAGACGGTCCCCGATTCGGCAACGGCGAAGTTGCACCCGGTGATCCCCACTTCCGCGGTCAAAAAATCGGGACGAAGTTGCTGACGGACGAACGCGGTCATTTCTTCCGGCTCAGCGGAACCGGTATATCCCAGTTTCTCCGCAAACACCCGGCGAATCCGCTCACGGTCCTTGTGAACGGAGGGTCCCACGATGTGGGAGGGGGGATCATGGTCATCCACTTGCAGGATGTATTCCCCCAGATCCGTTTCCACCACCCGGCAGCCGATCGCTTCAAGGACATCGTTCAGGCTGATCTCTTCCGTCACCATCGACTTCGATTTGACGATGCGGCGGGCATCTCTTTTTTGCACGACATCCCGGATGTAGGAGGTTGCTTCCTCCGCCGTTTGTGCGAAAAAGACATGTCCCCCGAGCGCATGTACCCGGTCGCTCAATTGCTCAAGGTAATAATCCAAGTGTTCCAGGGTGTGACGACGAATCTCTTCACCCAGCCGCCGCCATTCTTCCCAATCACCCAATTCCTCGGCGGCACGCAGGCGGCTTGTCCGCATGCGTTCCTGTGCGGCACGGACCGCGCTCCGCATGAATTGGTCCCGAATGCCTTTGTCCACTCGCCGGTAGAAAACGACATCCCCAAATTGAATTCCCATTTAGCTCCCCTCCTTCTCCAGGCCGGACTGCAACACCTGCGCAATGTGCATGACCCGAATCGGTTTTCCCTGCCGGCGAATCCGACCACCCATGTGCATCAGGCATCCGCAATCAGCTCCGATCAGGACCTCGGCGTCCGTTTCTTCGATGTGCACTACTTTTTCGTCGACCATCTGTTGGGAGATGGGTGCCATTTTTACGGAAAAGGTGCCGCCGAATCCGCAGCAGTCGTGCGCGCAGGGCAGTTCGGCCAGCGACAGTCCCTTGACGTTGGCCAACAGCTTCATCGGTGCATCTTTCACCCCGAGCAGGCGGGTCATGTGACAGGAACGATGGTAGGTGGCTTTGGCGGGAAGTGTTGCATTGACATCTTCCACTCCCAGGATTTCTGTCAAAAATTGTGTTAATTCATAACATTTTTCCGCCAATGCGCGTGCTTTTTCCTGCCACTCCCATTCGTCCTCTCCTGAAAAGAGATGAACATATTCCTTCAACATGGCTGTGCAGGAACCCGAAGGGGCCACCACATAATCGGCGTGGGCAAATGTCTCGATCATGTGGCGGGCGGCTTTTTTCGCTTCACGATGATACCCGCTGTTGAACGCGGGTTGGCCGCAACAAGTTTGTGCGACGGGGAAATCCACCTCACAGCCGAGCCGTTCCAACAGTTCCACCGTGGCTTGTCCGACTTCCGGATAAAACAGATCGGCCAAACACGTGATGAACAACGACACTTTCACGGAAATCCCCACTCCTCTCCCTGTTCATCAGGTCATCAGATGATTGTGTAAAAACGCGACGCAAAGGAACCTTGTGTCACTCCTGTTCCCCCATTCGTCCTGACAACAGTTGTTCCACCCCGTTGAGATGATCCAGCATCCGCAAGCGCGCTTGCTCGGCATCTTGGGCTGCAATCGCATCGTAAATGGCGCGATGTTCACGGTTCAATCGTTCGGCGATGGACCGTTCGGCAAAGAGGCCTTGTTGACGTGCTTCCTGCATGGCAGTGATGATGATTTCCGAGACGCTGTTCAACAGGTTGACCAGCATGTGGTTTCGTGCCGCTTGGGCGATGGCCAGATGAAAAGTCCAGTCCAGTTGTTCCCCGCGGGTATGATCATGTACATACAATTCCATCTGGTCCAGAATGTACCGGAATCGCTCGAGATCTTCCTCCGTCCGGCGACGGGCGGCAAAAACGGCAGAACCGGTCTCCAGCAACCGACGGATTTCAAAAAGTTGACGCACGTCTTCGCGGTTCATCAGCAGGGCATGCGACAACGTGGAGGATAAAGCGCGCGGATCGTACTGCCGCACATAGGTTCCTTCTCCCTGCCTCATTTCGATCAGCCCCATGGCCTTGAGGGCGCTCAGTGCTTCCCGGATCGCCGAACGGCTGACTCGAAAGGATTCTGCCAGTTGTTCCACCGAAGACAGTTTGTCTCCGGGTTTGAGCGATCCATTCTTGATTTGTTGGATCAACTGATCCGCCACTTGTTCGTAGATCTTTTTCTTGTGAATCTGTTGATACATGGTCTCCACTCCTGATGACATCACCGGATACGCTTGAGTGCGTGTCTGATTCCCTCCCGGTCCGCATGCTTGCCGTATAGAGAGAATCTCTGTGTGGGAAAAGGCTGCCTTTCCTTTCGATCCCTTTCAAAACGCTGAAGGTCGCGTTCATATCAGGGCATGTCCGGTAAATCCGTGTACGAGCCAATGCTTTCCCGGGTGAGCGAAGACTTGAGTCCGGCCGAGCGAAGAAGCGGAACGCGCAGGATGGAATCGCGGGCAACTTCCTCCGGTGAAGCGTACATTGCCCGCGTCCCGCACTCCGGGTCGAAGCGGCCATCACCTGCTTCCTTGCAGGGTGCAGGTGAAGCGAGCCGGAAAAGCATTTGGACGTATTCACCGGTCAGTCAATTGGCCGGGTGACCATTTTCTCCCCTTGGCTTTTGTCTCACGTCTTCAAAGGGTCACTGACGGAAAATGGTCACCCTGATCGGTCACACTCTCGTGGTCGGCTTGTTTTGTGATTGATTCTGTAATTGCGAACGCGACGGTGGGCCGAAACTTTCCCCCGACGGTACGGGATCGGTTACCTTTTCCCGAAGCATGCGGTCAATGCGCGTCAGATCTTCCGCGGTCAGCTCCCATCCCATCACGCCGTCCGCTTCTTTCAGTTGTTCCGGACGACGGGCTCCCCACAGCGCGACCGAGACGCCCGTTTGTTGCAAAGCCCAGCGTACGGCCAACTGCGTGACGGTTTTTCCTTTTTCCTCAGCCAGTTTTTTCAGCTCGTCAACGGCTGCCAGATACTGACGGAAACGCTCTCCTTGAAACATGGGGCTGCGATGGCGAAAGTCGTCTTGCGGGAATGTGGTGTCCGGCGTAAATTTTCCGGTCAGCAGCCCGTGTGCCAGCGTGCCCCAGGTCAGGGTGCCGATTTGATGCTCCGCGCAGTAACGGAAGGTGGTGTCAAGCTCCTCCGTCTGGAACAAATTCAATCTCGGCTGGTTGCTGTGTAATGGTGCGGTTTGCCTCCAAACATCCATTTGCTCAGGCGAATAGTTGCTGACGCCGATCGCACGGATTTTGCCGTCCTGATACAATCGGTGCAACGCTTCGGCCGTTTCCTCGATCGGAACGTCGGGGTCGGGCCAGTGCACTTGATACAGATCGATATAATCCGTGCGGAGCCGGCGCAGGCTGTCCTCCGCTTCCCGGAAAACGCGATCGCGGGATGAATTGCGCCAGACCCGCCCTTGATCATTCCACTCCAAACCGACTTTGGTGGCGATGATCACCCGATCCCGTCCGTGTTCGGCCACGGCTTCACCAACGATCTCTTCCGACAGGCCCATACCGTACACGGGGGCGGTGTCGATCAGGTTAATCCCTTGATCCAAGGCATGGCGGATCGCTCGTACCGCTTGGGCACGATCCGTGCCTCCCCATCCCCAACCGCCGATCGCCCAGGTTCCCAGGCCGATCCGCGACACGTTCAAATCGGATGTACCGAGTCGGATATATTCCATTTCATGACCTCCCGTTACCGGATTATTTCTATTGTCTTGTATCGAGCGTCCGCTCGTCAAGGATGTCAGCGCTTTCAAAACTAATATTTTCCTTCCCCGGTTTCACAGCCGGTTTGGCCGTTTTTCATCCCCCGTGATATAGTTAAAAAGGGAACAAATGTGTTCCGTTACGGAAGGAGAGGGTGGGATTGACCTTTTTGGATGTCGCTGTGGAAGCAGCCCGCCGCGCGGGTGCGTTGATCCGTGAAAAGGCGTACCAAACGAAACAAGTGAAACAGAAAACGTCCGCTTCCGACTTGGTAACCGAAGTGGACCAACGTTCGGAAGAAATCATTCGGGACATCGTTTTGCGGCATTTTCCCGACCACGCCATCCTGGGAGAAGAGGGTGTGGCCGCGGGAGACAAAACCGTAGACGAAGTATGGGAAGAAAGCCGGCAACACGAATATGTCTGGATCGTCGATCCCATCGACGGCACCAGCAATTTCGTACACGGATTTCCCTTTTTCTGCGTGTCCATTGCACTGGCGAAGAATGGAGAAGCGATCACCGGCGTCGTCTACGATCCGATGCGGGATGAGCTGTTCACCGCGGAAAAAGGGAAGGGAGCGTATCTGAACGGACAGCCGATCCGTGTCTCGAGCGAGGAGACACTGGCTGAAAGCTTGATGGCGACAGGCTTTTCGTATGGGCAGAGAAGAGTCGAGCAGCAATTGCGCACATTGATGCGGACGGCTCCGCGTTTCCGGAGTCTTAGAAACGGGGGTGCCGCCGCTTTGCATCTGGCGTATATCGCCGCGGGGAGACTGACGGGATATTGGGAGTTGGGGCTCAATCCGTGGGATCTGGCGGCAGGTGTCTTGCTGGTGAAAGAAGCGGGAGGCGAAGTGACCGACACCTGGGGAGGGCCGTTTGATCTCACGGTGCGAAACATGTTGGCCACCAACGGAAAGGTGCACCGGGAAATGGTGGAGCTGTTGCGGGAAGCGCAGGCTGATATGTAACGTGACGGCAGTTGGTTGACAAAGTCGGGCGCAGATTTTCCGCCTTCGTTTTCCGCGCTCGCCGGGAAATTCGGCGCCGCCTGAAAGAGGGTGGTTTCCCCACGGGCAACCGTTGAGTGCGCGAAAGAGGAGAGAGGGAAAACGGCGCACCCGAAATCGTGAATGGTTTGATCCACTTTGTCAGCAGTCTGTGACGGTTACATACGCGAAATGCCGATAACAGGGAGGCGGATACAATGACGATCGATTGGCAGAAAGAAGTGGAGTCCCGGAAAGACGAGCTGCTGGAGAAACTGAAGGCGTTTTTGTCCATCGAAAGTGTGTTGGACCCGGATACTGCCGGAGAAGGCGCCCCGTTCGGCAAAGGGATCGATGAGGCGTTGACCTACATGCTGAAACTGGGGGAAGAAAACGGATTTACCGTCAAAAACCTGGACGGATACGCCGGACATATCGAGTATGGTGAGGGAGAAGAGACGATCGGCGTTTTGTCCCATATCGATGTGGTGCCGGCGGGGGACGGCTGGACCACGCCGCCGTTTTCGCCCGACATTCGCGACGGCAAATTGTACGCCCGCGGTGCGATCGATGACAAAGGACCGACGATGGCCGCGTTTTTCGCCCTGAAGATCGTGAAGGAACTGGGCCTCCCGCTGTCCAAAAAGGTGCGCCTGATCCTGGGTACCGACGAGGAAACCTACTGGCGCTGCATGGATCACTATTTCAAACATGAGCCGATGCCGGTGATGGGCTTTACGCCCGATGCCGATTTCCCGTTGATCGTGGCGGAAAAAGGCTTCCTCGACATCTCCTTGCGCGGAGAAGTGCCGTCCGGCGAACCGGTCGCGGACGGGGAAGATACCTGGACGCTCGCTTCCTTTACCGCCGGACAACGGGTGAACATGGTGCCCGATTTGGCCAAGGCCAAATTGGTGGGCGAAGGCGATGTGTTTGGCCTGAAGGAAAAGTATCAGGAATTTCTGCTCAGCCGCCGTATCCGGGGGTATGCCGAGGAAGCGGATGACCACCTGATGCTGGTGTTGGAGGGGGTATCGCATCACGGTTCCGAGCCGGACAAGGGGTTGAACGCCGCGCTGGAGCTGATCCGGTTCCTGAAGGAACAGGTGCGGTTGGATCAAGACGGTCAGCGTTATGTGGATTTCGCCCATCGTTATCTGGTGGACAGCTTCTTCGGTGAAAAGATGGGACTGGCGCAGTCGGATGACATCGTGGGCAAATTGACGGTCAATGCCGGTGTGTTCCACTATGAACGGGATGAATCCCCTTTGGTACGGATCAACGTGCGATACCCCATTTCCGGGGATCATGAAGCGATTTTGCGGCAGATCGACGAATTGGTCGGTCCGTACGGGCTGCAGGTGAAAGAGGTGGATCACAAAGCGGCCCATGCCGTGGACAAAAAGCACGAGCTGGTACGCACGCTTTCCCGGGTGTATGAGGAGCAAACCGGGCAAAAAGCCGAATTGCTCGCCATCGGCGGCGGCACCTATGCCCGGGCATTGGAGGTCGGCGTGGCGTTCGGTCCGCTGTTCCCGGGGCGTGAAGAGACGGCACACCAGAAGGATGAGCACATCGTCGTGGACGATTTGCTGAAAGCGACGGCTATTTACGCGCAGGCGATTTACGAGTTGGCGAAGTGAATGGGGAAAAAGACATGTTATCAACTCCGTAAATGGAGTGTGTGGGGTTCCATATCTCGTTGTATGCGGCCGGGCAAGATGCCATGGCAGGAGTGGGCAAAAGAAGAAAAAGCACACATCATCTTTCGGGGAATCGTTTATCAACCGGAGGTCAAACAGGATAACACTGCCTTCTACCAGGGACGTTGTCGAGTTGTAGGGCACTCAGGTGAGGTGGATCTAGTTTTTGTAAATGAGTTTCTGGCTGTTGTAAGGGAAGGAACATTGGTTGCGGCAACACCGGATATCATCGTGGCATTAAACGACGAAACGGGTAAACCGATTACCTCTGAGGACTTGTGTCCAGGACAACAGGTCACAATCCTTTCACTCCCGGCAGATCACCGGTGGTACTCTAACGAAGGGATGAAGGTGTAGGCCCAGAAGTATGGGGATGGGAAAAAGGAAAAACGCCTGTTACTGTACCGGTTCAATTTCAACATTACTGTTTGGATCAGGGGTTATGATACCTTGACGGATGGCCAAACGCCGACCTAAATCCCAGACTGCGCGAAAAAGCGGAGAATTGTAGATTTCTTTGGTGATTGTATGGTTACCCTTCATAACCGGATTCGCGGGATTTTGAACCAGTTTTAGATATTGACTGTATGGCATGTTGTTTTTATAGACCGTCATGCAGTCTTTATAAAAGGCAAACTCCTTATCTGTAAGGGACAAAGGAATTTTTCACCTTTACGGGTAACGTGGATATTGTGCACGTTTCAATACCTCCTTTGTATATAGCCAAAAACCCGGTTTCCTATGGGAACCGGGTTTTGGACTTTGATGCTCCCGCTAGGTAGTTTGGGGTTCTCCAAGCTGCTTAGGACGACGGCTCCCATCAATGATGCGTGCCTGGACTCCAGATGTGCCCGCATCTGGAGCCATTAGCCTAGGATTGACACCTACCTTGGGTAGTTAGGGCTTTTTTCCAGCTTTATTATATCGTATTGGATGCTAAACTTCATTCATTATTGTTTTTTTCGTCCGGTGGCATCCAGACATCAATAAAAACGATTCGATCCGTTGGATCGTACAATTTGATACTCTTCGGATCAGAGGGGGAAGGGAGAGGCTTACTGGCTGCTTCGTATTGTAAAATTGCTTCCTCCAACAAGTCACGGGCTGCTGATATACCTTTCGCAACAGTTTCATGCGTGCCAACAAAACCGGGGAAGTCAGGGAAGTAAAAAGAGACGTTGTTTTTCGCTTGCTCGAACACAACAGGATAAACATAATGATTTTTCATCATGATTTTTCATCCTTCTCCATGACGGACTTCATTTTTACTCAAAAAAGATTGACTATATATATTAATATATATAATTATATGTAGAAGATGACGGGATACCACCAAGACGGTATCCCATCTGGAAAAAACTAATGGAGGTATGGTCATGGGACAATATGTAAATAGGAAGAAACAGATACGGAAAAACACTAACTCTGTATGAAAACGGAAAAAGGGTTGCTTCAATAACAAAAAACCTCCGTCATTGTCAGCAAATCATCAAAAATATCTTGAGCGAAGTAGTGGATGAAAAGGGGATACCAACAGAAGCACATACTAAACTGGAGACAGCTAGAGAGTTAGTGTTAGATGACAAAGCATTCTATAAGCTCCATCTACTGTTTTTGCTACAAAAAGGGATAAAAGAAGCAGAACGTGCTGAGTTGTTAGCCTTACGTATCAACCGATTCTCTCGTGAAGAAGCACTTTACTGGATAAGTCGGATTTTGCACTTTGGAAAAACACAAGAAAAATGGGCAATCAAAGGGTTGTAGATCGTTCTTTGCGGGATTCCACAAGACCGAGAAGCCATTGAAGAAATGGTACGGAAGTATGCAGTTTGACTGATCGGGCGGGTGGGCTTACTTTCTGCCCGCTTTTGTGATAAACAAAACGATCTTGACTTTCCCGTCAAAATTGTGCGCTTTATTGGTTGTAATGGCGAAGGCGTTTGTATATACTAATAGTGAAAGGTCGGTAGCGGCAACTACCGACCTGCCCTGACCACCGGATGTGCGGTGGCAGTGGATCGCAGTTAGTGCAAACTCCACTTACCGGCCGGGTGTGGAGTTTTTATTTTTGTCGTTGTCTTTGAACAACCGACTAAGTATCCATGGCAATGCCACGGTGATGGTACTGGATATTGCCGCGATCACGGCATCGTGCATCAGTTTCTCCAAGCGGATCACCTCCTTGCTTGGAGGCTCACCGCACACCCGGCGGCGTCATCGGGCCATATAATTATACCATATCATCGGATGATTTGGAATCTTCCCTCATAACTTTTTGGAAAGAATTTCACCTCAGTAATATTTGAGGATACTTCCATTAAAAGTTCTTCTACCATGTTCTTATAGCGGGAAGTCAACCAATCGGCAGTCAAAGCGTTTGGAACCCGAATTATCAGGGTATTGCCTTTGATTCCAGCAAATTGAGTCGGTTTAAACCATGCCTCATAGGAGGGGCTTGTGATGCGTTCTTTGATACGTTTTTGAAGGTTTTGCCACAGATTATCATCAGGAGGGTTTAATTGTTCAGTAGAAGGGGTAGCCGCTACTGAATCAGTAGTTGATGGGGTTTTCGTTAATTCTTTAAGCAAGTGGGTCAATTGGTGTTGGGTCTCCACTAGCTGTTCCAAAACAGCAAGGGTCTTCTGCTGGGTCTTTATTAACTGTTCCAACATGGAGACAACGTTCTGATCCATACCCATCGCCTCCTTGAAAGGGTAATTATTAGGGCGTGTCTGGTGAA
>NZ_JAFHAP010000019.1 GCF_016938855.1 Polycladomyces zharkentensis
AGCGTGGTCGATCATTCTGTTTTTTGAAAAATCGTTTGAATGCATCATCCAGATGTTTTAAGGAATTTTGTAGTGAAGTTGAATCTACTTCTTTCAACCATTCCAGTTCTTTTTTAAGTTGTGCCAGTTGGGAAGAACAAGTGTTGTAAGTTAGGCCTTTCCCTGTTTGCTCATAAGCTTCATTCCATTTAGCAAGAAAGTGATTAAAAACAAAGCGACTGCAACCAAATGTTTTATTGATGAGATCTTCTTGCTCTTTTGGTTGGATATAAGCGAAACTTGAACGCCTTATGCACTTGTTTTTCACCTCCTTGCTATATATACTTTAATTGTACACATAATTCACGTACAGAACAAGGAGTGTTATTTAAAATGCCAAAGAAAAAAGTAGAGACGCAGCGTATAGATATTCGTGTCCCAGTAGTATTACTGCGTGAAATTGAAAAGTACCAAGAACGCAAAGGAATAGCCAATCGAACAACAGCAATGTTGGAACTTGTTCGAAAAGGACTGGAAGTGTCGGACGCGAGAGGGGGCTATCCCTCTCGCGTCCGACACACCGATTCATCTCACCGCTTATAGAAGCGTCTTCTCGGTGCATGATGATAAAAAGGGCGCATCCAACGCCCTTCAAGTTGTTGACATTCGCGGACTCCGACTTTCCGTCTCCGCTCCATGGAGACAACGGAGTCGCTCGACGGGAAATCCTAAAGGAGGGTGGCCGATTCCCCGTGAACCATCTTGAAGCTCAAGCGAAACAGGAGCAAGAGGGAAAACAGTACATCCAAATCGCGAGTGGTGAAATCACTTGGTCGAGCAGTCTCAGGGCAACATGATGCGCCCTGTGAAAAAACGGTCACCCTTATTGCAGTCCGCCAGATCCCGTCACACCTTCCGCCTGGGACAATTTCAACTTCAATGCCGCATGAACAAAGTCGCGGAACAACGGATGCGGTCGGTTCGGGCGGGAACGGAATTCCGGATGGAACTGGGTTGCCACGAACCACGGATGGTTGATCAGCTCGATGATTTCCACCAACCGTCCATCGGGGGAGGTGCCGGAGAATCGGAAGCCCACTTTTTCCAGATCTTCGCGGTATTCATTGTTGAACTCGTAACGGTGGCGGTGCCGTTCGTAAACGAGACCGTTGCCGTACGCTTTCTGCGCCAGCGAATCGGGTACCAGTTTGCAGGGATACAACCCGAGCCGCATGGTTCCGCCCAGATCTTCGATCTCTTTTTGTTCCGGCAACAGATCGATAATCGGGTGCGGTGTTTCGGGATCGATTTCCGAGCTGTTGGCCCCCTCCAGTTGCAACAAGTTGCGCGCGCCTTCCACACAAGCCATCTGCATGCCGAGGCAGATTCCCAAAAACGGAATGTTGTTTTCCCGCGCATAACGGGTGGCGATAATTTTCCCCTCTGTACCCCGATCGCCGAATCCGCCAGGCACCAGGATTCCGTCGGCTTCCCCAAGCAATTCGGCCACGTTTTGGTCATTTACTTCCTCGGAGTTGATCCACATCACGTCGATGTCGGTGTCGTTGTAGAAACCGGCGTGACGCAAGGCTTCAACCACGCTCATGTAGGCATCGTGCAGCGCCACATACTTGCCGACGATCGCGATTTTGGTGACATGGGAGAGGTTTTTCACCTTGTTGACCAGTGCGATCCATTCGGTCATGTCCGCTTCGCCGCATTTCAGCCCCAGATGTTTGATGACGATATCGTCCAGTCCTTCCGCTTGCAACATCAACGGTACCTCATACAGCGTTTCGGCGTCCCGTGCTTCGATGACCGCTTCCGGATCGATGTCGCAAAAGAGCGCGATTTTCCTCTTCAAATCATCGGACAGCGGGTGCTCGGTGCGGCAGACGATGACATTGGGTTGAATGCCGATGCTGCGCAGTTCCTTGACGCTGTGTTGGGTCGGTTTGGTCTTCAGTTCCCCGCTGGCCGACAACATCGGAATCAACGTGCAATGGATGTACATGACGTGCTCCCGGCCCACATCGCTTTTAATCTGGCGGATCGCCTCCAAAAACGGCAGACTTTCGATGTCTCCCACCGTTCCGCCGATCTCCGTGATCACGACATCCGGGTGGGTCTCCCGGGCCGCACGAAACACCCGATCCTTGATCTCGTTGGTGATGTGGGGAATCACCTGCACTGTTCCCCCCAGATAATCCCCGCGCCGTTCCTTGTTGATCACGGCGGAATAGATTTTTCCGGTCGTCACGTTGCTGTTTTTGGACAAATTGATATCGATAAACCGTTCATAATGACCCAGGTCCAGATCTGTTTCCGCCCCGTCGTCGGTGACGAACACCTCGCCATGCTGATACGGACTCATCGTCCCAGGGTCGACGTTGATGTACGGGTCAAATTTTTGAATCGTCACTTTCAAACCGCGGTTTTTAAGCAACCGGCCCAAAGACGCCGCTGTAATTCCTTTTCCCAGTGACGAAACCACACCACCGGTGACAAAGATGAATTTGGTTGTCATCGATTGTTCCCTCCATGCAATCAGGATTCCCATTTTCACGGAAAATAGAAAAAGCGCCACCCTGTCCAGGGGGCGCTTCTTTCGATTCGCGACTACACGGTATCGGGTTGTATCCGAACAATTAGCCCAGAAAGTAGTTTACCTTTTTGAAGGAACCTTTGTCAACAGCCAAGATCGGCATGGGCGGCAAAAAAGACCGGCACTCCCGGTCCTCAAATCAGACTTTCGTCTTCCTCCTCCGCTTCTTCTACCTCGTCTTCATCAAGTTCTTCAAATTCCTCGTCGTCAAAAACATCGTCATCATCCAATTGATCGTCGTCGAACAGCTCATCCTCTTCTTCTTCAAACAGGTCCTCTTCCAAATCTTCGTCAAAGTCATCTTTGACATTGGCCTGAACGGCGGAATCGGTGGCCTGTTCGGTGGGATACCATTTTTTCAGACCCCACAAACTTTTGCCCACACAGATAAACCGGCCGTCGATATTGATCTCGGTGTATAATTGCGCGATATAGCGCGTCATCTCCTCTTCCGTGAACCCTTTCAACCGAGCCACTTCCTGAAAAAGATCACGGTACAGCATCGGTTCGCCCTTTTCGTACAACAACTCATAAACGAGATCGACCATCGCCGTCTCTCGGATTTCTTCGGGTGTCAAGGCAGCCAGTTTCCCGCTCATCATTGGACACTTCCTTCCGTACGCATTGTCCTTGAGCCGCCAACGTTCTCGGTCCGTATGTCTATTTTAACCAAAGAAAAAGGGAAGTCAACCTGAGAAACCTTGAAAATGGAAAAAATCAGGAAGTTGGTTGCAACTTTGTGAAATCTTGATCCCGTCTTGACCAGGGATTAACATTGTCACGCTATCATCAAACTTGCACACACCCCAAATCAGAGGAGGGGGAGCGTGCTGCAGCACTTGGTATTTCCACTCATCATCCTGTTGACCGGTTTGGCCGCCATGCCGCTTGTCGATGAGTGGAAATCCACTTCCGAGTGACTGATCCGTCATCAGTCGCCATCACCCGGTCCGCTGTTACCATACTCGCTGAGCAGACGTAATTTCCTCATCTCCTCCTGTCGGATGGCGAACGAATGCCTCCCCCTCCGGGAGGCGAATCCGCTGACAAACAGTGATGGAGCCGTTGTTCACTTCCGGTTGACACCACCGGATGGTGAAAACGGCTCCCCTTTTTTCAGGGCGTAAGGCTAACGGGTGCCGATTTCCCGCCTACGTTCCGTAGCAACAGCCAGAGTTTCTCGACGGGAAACGGACCTGCTCCAAAAGAGAGTGGCCTTTTTCCCATGAGCGACCTGTGAAGCGGCGAAGGGAAAACGGCGCGCCCCATCACGGACCGAAAACGATGTTGTCACCACTCTCGTTCCCTTTTGAAAGGAGTCTCCGTTACTATCTCGTGCATCATGTTCCCGGCTCGTTCCACCTGCACCCTGCAAAGAATGAATGCAAGACCGCTTCGAACCGGGGAGCGCAGGACACGGGCATTTCGCTCAGAGAAAATTGCCCGCGATTTTGCTCCTGCGCTTCCGGTCCATCACCGGGACGGGCTCAGGTCTGGTCACTCACCCGGAAAAACCATGCCCCTCTGATGAAATGTCCGGACAGCCTGAACAGGATCACATATTCCGCCGGTATTGACCGCCGACTTCATAAAGCGCGGCGGTGATCTGCCCCAGACTGGCCACTTTCACCGTTTCCATCAATTCGGCGAAGATGTTGCCGTTTTCCCTCGCCACCTGCTTCAGACGGGCGAGAGCGGCAGGGGCCACGTCTTTGTGCCGTTCAAGGAATTGGCGCAAGCGGCGGATTTGCGATTCTTTTTCTTCCGGCGTGGCGCGGGTCAGTTCCAATTCCGGCTCTTCCGGCGGATTCGGGTTGAGGAATGTGTTGACGCCGATAATCGGCAGTTCGCCGGAATGCTTTTTGGTTTCGTAGTAGAGGGACTCCTCCTGGATTTTGCTCCGCTGATACTGTGTCTCCATCGCTCCCAGCACGCCGCCCCGGTCCGAAATCCGCTCAAATTCGGCCAACACGGCCTCTTCCACCAAATCGGTCAACTCTTCGATGATAAACGAGCCTTGCAACGGATTTTCGTTTTTGGCCAACCCCAGCTCTTTGGTGATGATGAGCTGGATCGCCATCGCCCGGCGGACCGATTCTTCGGTCGGCGTGGTGATCGCCTCGTCGTAAGCGTTGGTGTGCAGGGAGTTACACTGATCGTAGATGGCCATGAGCGCCTGCAACGTGGTGCGGATGTCATTGAAGTCGATCTCCTGCGCATGCAGGGAACGACCCGAGGTTTGGATGTGGTACTTCAACTTTTGACTGCGTTCGTTTGCTCCGTACAACCGTTTCATCACCACCGCCCAGATGCGGCGGGCCACCCGGCCGATCACCGAATACTCCGCATCCAGCCCGTTGCTGAAGAAGAACGACAGGTTGGGGGCAAAATCATCCACATTCATGCCGCGACTGCGGTAATATTCCACGTAGGTGAACGCGTTGGCCAGCGTAAACGCCAGCTGGGTGATCGGATTGGCGCCGGCCTCGGCGATGTGGTACCCGCTGATGCTGACAGAGTAGTAGTTGCGCACGCGGTTTTGGATGAAATACTCCTGGATGTCCCCCATCATCTTCAGCGCGAATTCCGTGGAGAAAATGCAGGTGTTTTGCCCCTGGTCCTCCTTCAGAATGTCCGCCTGCACCGTTCCGCGCACCGATTGCAGCGTTTTTGCCTTGATCGTTTCGTATTCCTCCGGGGAGGGTTCGCGACCGTGCGCTTCGCGGAATTTTTCCACCTGCTGATCGATGGCCGTATTGAAGTACATGGCCAGAATAATCGGTGCCGGGCCATTGATCGTCATCGAGACGCTGGTATTGGGTGAACACAGATCGAATCCCTTGTACAGTTCCTTCATGTCGTCCAACGTGCAGATACTCACCCCGGACTCCCCGATTTTTCCGTATATGTCGGGCCGCTCGTCCGGGTCTTCGCCGTACAGGGTGACGCTGTCAAACGCGGTGGACAACCGTTTGGCCGGATCGTTTTTCGACAGGTAGTGGAATCGGCGGTTGGTCCGTTGCGGTGTCCCTTCCCCGGCGAATTGCCGTTTGGGGTCCTCGTCCGTCCGTTTCAACGGGAAGACGCCCGCGGTGTAGGGGAAACGCCCCGGCACGTTCTCCAAAAGGCACCAGCGCAGGATTTCCCCCCAATCCTCGTAACGGGGAAGCGCGATCTTCGGAATTCTGCTCCCGGCCAGCGTCTCATGGTACAACGGCATGCGGATCTCCCGGTCCCGCACTTTGAACACGAATTCATCCTGCCGATACATTTCCTTGAGCTTCGGCCATTCTTCAATCAGTTTTTTGCAATAGGGGTCCAGCTGTTCCTCGATTTTGCGGATCGCCTCATCCAACGGTTTCAGCGGCGCTGCCGACGTTGTTTCCTTCACCAGCCATTCGTGGGCGCCGTGCAATTGAAACCACCGACGGGCAAGTTCTGTCTGTTCCTCCACCCATTTGCGATAATTTCGCACCGTGTTGGCAATATCCCGCAGATAATGCGTCCGCTCCGGCGGGATGATGTGGCGGATTTCCACTTGTTGTCCCGTCACGTCCATGGAGGATTCCCAGCCGAGATGGAACTTCTCGTTCAGCTTGTCGATGAGAGCCCGGTACAACACATTGGTGCCCGGATCATTGAAGCGGCTGGCCATGGTGCCGTAAACCGGGATTTTCTCATCCGGCAGATCAAATTGACCGTGATTGCGACGCCATTGTTTCTTTACGTCGCGCAATGCGTCTTCCGATCCTTTGCGGTCAAATTTGTTGATGGCGATCAAGTCGGCGTAATCCAACATCTCAATTTTTTCCAACTGAGATGGTGCGCCGAATTCGGATGTCATCACATAGAGAGACAAATCGCTCACTTGCGTGATGTCCGCATCTCCTTGACCGATCCCGCTCGTTTCCACGATCACCAGATCGTATCCCGCCCGTTTGACAATGGCGATCGCGTCGCGGGTGGCCGCACTGAGCTCGGACCGGTTACGCCGCGTCGCCAAGCTTCGCATGTACACACGCGGATGGTGTACCGCGTTCATGCGGATACGGTCGCCGAGCAGTGCACCTCCCGTGCGTTGTTTGGAGGGGTCGATGGAGAGAACGGCCACTTTTTTTCCCGGGAAATCTTCCAGGAACCGGCGCACCAGCTCGTCAGTGAGTGAACTTTTCCCGGCACCTCCGGTTCCGGTGATGCCCACCACCGGAACAAACCCGCCCCCGGCAGCGGACTCCGCCAATTCCGCCAGTGTGGATGCCACCGCCTCACGTCCTTCCCGATCCTCCGCCACATGTTCGGCCAAGGTGATCAGGCGGGCGATGGCACGTGGATCGGCTTCCGGCAGTTTCTCCAATTCCCATGTCACCTGCTCCACGGTGGGGAAGTCGCATTCCTTCACCATGTGGTTGATGATGCCTTGCAACCCCATTTTCATCCCGTCGTCAGGGGAGAAGATCTTGGCCACGCCGTACGCTTCCAACTCCCGGATCTCACGGGGAACGATCACGCCGCCCCCGCCGCCGAACACGCGAATGTGCTCAGCGCCCCGTTCTTTGAGCAGATCGATCATATATTTGAAAAACTCCATATGCCCGCCCTGATAGGAGGAGACGGCAATGCCCTGCACATCCTCCTGAATGGCCGCCGTCACGATTTCATCCACCGAACGGTTGTGCCCCAGGTGGATCACTTCCACTCCCGACGCCTGCAACAGACGCCGAAACAGGTTGATGGAAGCGTCATGCCCGTCAAACAGGCTGGCCGCCGTCACAAACCGCACCGCATGTCGGGGACGGTAAACCTCGGTTGTCGTCATGGCGATCACCTCCTGCCGGTGTCGTCAACTCCCTCAGCAACAATGCCGTCTGCAGGCGGGTATATTCCTCCAAGTTGTAATACTTTCGGAGGGCCCACCGGCGAAACGTCCACATCTGCCCCATCACCATGATTTGATGGGCCATCAGTTTGACCGAGGAAGGCTCCAGATGAAGCGTCCCGTCGGCGATTCCCTTTTCCAAAATCCGCTCAAACAGGGACGTGATCTCTTCTTCTTTTTGCAAAACGTACCGAAGCGCTTCCTTGGGCAATGATTTGGTTTCCTGATAGATCAACAGAACATAGTCGCTCATTTCATCCATCACGCGAAAATGATGAGACACGGCCCGCACCAAACTGTCCCTCCCGGTGGCTTCCTCATCCACCGCTTCTTTCAGCCGTTTTTCCAGCTCAGTGTGGATGTCGTCGCACACCAGGTACAATACGTCTTCTTTGGTTTGAATGTATTCGTACATCGTGCCGATGCTGAAGCCGCATTCCCGTGCGATTTCACGGGTGGTCGTCTTGTGGAACCCCTTTCGGACGAACAACTCCACCGCACCGCGAATGATTTGCCGCCTCCGCTCTTCCACCAGCTTGGGGTTTTTGATCTCGGAAGGGATCGGTTTGCGATGCTGAGGCATCCGCACCCCTCCTTTATTCGGAATGATCTCCTCCATCGCTCTTGCCTCTTATTTGCCCCCACCACTGATCCGCCACCTGATGCGGACCGATTTCCCTTCGTTCGACGCGGTCCAGATCGGTTGCGACTTCGGGACGGGATAACCAAGACTGAATCTCCCGGTGCAAACGTTCCTCCATGATGGCCAGCAATTCCCGGCGCAGACGGCGGAGGCGACGCCGGTTCCATTCTCCGGATTGTTCAAGGAAATCCCGGTGTGCCGTCAACGCTTCCCACAACCGGTCCATCCCCTGCCCCCGCGTCGATACCGTTGATACGACGGGCGGTCGCCAAACGTGATCATGCTTGGCGATGTCCAACATCTCTTCCAGTTGGGCGATCAGTTTGCGGGCGCCGTCCAGATCCGCTTTGTTCACCACGAACAGATCAGCGATTTCCATCACACCCGCTTTGAACACCTGGATGGTGTCGCCCGCACCGGGTGTTACGACCAACGCCACGGTATCCGCCAAATGCATGATGTCGACCTCGGACTGCCCCACTCCGACGGTTTCCACGAAAATCACGTCGTAACCGGCCGCATCCAACACCCGAACCGCTTCCCCCGTCGCTCGGGACAACCCGCCCAGACTGCCGCGAGATCCCATGCTCCGGATGAAGACACCCTCGTCCAGTGTGTGGGCGGTCATCCGTACACGGTCGCCCAAAAGCGCTCCGCCGGTGAACGGGCTGGTGGGGTCCACCGCGATCACACCCACGGTCCGTCCCTGTTTGCGCAAATGGCGAATCATCCGGTCGGTAAGCGTACTTTTTCCTGCCCCCGGCGGACCGGTCCACCCGATCACCCAAGCCCGCCCGGTGTAAGGATAGAGAGCTTCCAACAATGCCGTCCGCTTCCGCTCCTCACCACTCTCCAAACACGTGATGGCTCTCGCGATCGCTCGTCGGTTTCGCTGCCGGATGTCCCGCACCCACGCGTTCATGGCCATCACCCTTAGGATTTCAGCAGGTGATTGGCGATGACCACTCGTTGAATTTCATTGGTGCCCTCGTAGATTTGCGTGATCTTCGCATCGCGCATCATGCGTTCCACCGGATACTCCCGCGTATATCCGTATCCGCCGAACACCTGAACCGCCTCGGTGGTCACTTCCATCGCCACATCTGCGGCAAACATCTTGGCCATCGCCGATGCCTTTCCGTACGGAAGCCCTTGGGACTCCAACCATGCCGCCTGATAGGTGAGCAGACGCGCCGCCTCGATTTTGGTGGCCATATCCGCCAACTTGAATTGAATCGCCTGAAGTTTGGCGATCGGCTGACCGAATTGCACCCGTTCCTTGGCATACGCCAGCGCGGCATCCAACGCTCCCTGGGCGATTCCGACCGCTTGGGCGGCGATGCCGTTGCGCCCGCCGTCCAACGTTTTCATGGCGATTTTGAAGCCTTCGCCTTCTTCTCCCAGCCGGTTTTCCACCGGAATCCGGCAGTTGTCAAAGAGAATCTCCAGCGTGGGAGAGGACCGAATGCCCAATTTTTTTTCTTTTTTGCCGAAGGAAAACCCCGGTGTTCCCTTTTCCACGATAAAGGCCGAGATGCCATGGTGCTTCTTGGCAGGATCGGTCACCGCAAACACGACGTAGATTTCGGCTTCCCCGCCGTTGGTAATGAAAATCTTGCTCCCATTCAACACATATTCGTCCCCGTCGCGCACCGCGGTCGTCTTCATCCCCGCGGCGTCCGATCCGGAACCGGGTTCAGTCAGACCGTACGCGCCGATTTTCTTTCCTTCCGCCAGCGGACGCAAAAACCGTTCTTTCTGCTCATCTGTGCCGAATGCAAAGATGGGCCAGCTGGCCAGCGAAATGTGGGCGGACAGCGTGACACCGGTGGAAGCGCACACGCGCGACAGCTCCTCCACGGCGATCACGTAGCTGAGGAAATCGGCCCCGACCCCGCCCACTTCCTCCGGCCACGGGATTCCCGTCAAACCCAGCTCGGCCATCTTGTCGAAAATGGTACGGTCAAATCTCTCTTGTTCGTCCCGCTCGGCCGCCGTCGGCGCCACTTCCTTCAATGCAAACTCCCGCACCATCTTCTGCATCATCACATGCTCTTCGCTCAGTTGAAAATCCAAGTGCTCTCCCCCGCTTCCCTCGTTTGTATCCCTGCGGGATGACGGGTCCGTTCATCGGTCCCTCTCCACTCCGTCTCTTTCTGGTCCCGCATCCCGCCAGGGCATGTCTGGTGAATACCGCCCATATCGCTTTCCCGGCCCGCTCCGCCTGCACCCTCAAGGAAGCAGATCATGACCGCTACGACCGGCCCCGGCGCAGGGTGCGGGCAAAGCAAGCTTCGCTTGGAGGAACCCGGGATTCCATTCCTGCGCTTGCCGGGACTTTGCTTCGCAGGGCATTTTTTGGGTCGCTCTCCCGGAAAAATATTGCCCCTTTACGGAATGACCAAACACACTTATGAATGGTCAGCCTTCCCGTTTAAGGCACTTAGTCCCCCAGCAACGTCGATGCGATAACGAGGCGTTGAATCTCGTTGGTGCCTTCATAGATCTGCGTCACTTTGGCATCCCGGAACAACCGCTCCACCGGATACTCCCGGGTGTACCCGTACCCGCCGAACACCTGGATCGCTTCCGTCGTGACTTTCATGGCCGTATCGGTCGCAAACAGTTTCGCCATCGACGCTTCCCGTTTGCAATGATGTCCCTGTTGACGCAGGTAAGCCGCCCGGTAAATCAACAATCGGGCCGCCTCAATGGCGGTGGCCATATCCGCCAACTTGAACTGAATCGCTTGCAGTTTGGCGATCGGCTGTCCGAACTGCACCCGTTCCTTGGCGTACGCCAGCGCGTGCTCATAGGCCGCTGTGGCGATGCCCAATGCCTGTGCCCCGATCCCGATCCGTCCGCCCGCCAGGTTGGACAGCGCGATTTCATACCCCTGTCCTTCCTTCCCGAGCAGGTTGGATGCGGGGACTTCCGCATTGTCAAAGATCAGCTCGCACGTATTGGAGCCGTTCAATCCCATCTTTTTTTCTTTCTTGCCAACGGAAAATCCGGGGGTGTCCTTCTCCACGATAAACGCGGACATCCCTTCGGTTCCCTTGTCCGGGTCGGTCAGGGCAAATGTCACGTACACATCCGCCTCACCGGCGTTGGTGATGAACACCTTACTGCCGTTCAGCACATACTTGTCACCCACCCGGCGTGCCGTCATGCGTATCCGGGCGGCATCGGAACCGGCCGAAGGCTCCGTCAACGCAAACGCCCCCAGGTACTCGCCACGTGCCATTCGCGTTACGAAGGTTTTCTTTTGCTCTTCGTTGCCGTAGCGCAGAATCGGCATTGTTCCCACCGAGGTGTGCACGGCCAGGATGACACCGACTGTTGCGCTTACTTTGGAAATCTCCTCCAAAGCCAAAATGTAGGAGATGAAATCAGCGCCGGCACCGCCCCACTCTTCCGGAATCGGAATCCCCATCAGCCCCAGTTCCGCCATTTTGTCCACAATCCTGCGAGGGAACGTGTCTTGTTCATCCATTTCCTGAACCATGGGCAGGATTTCGGTTTGGGCAAAATCCCGTACCATCTGGCGCAACATGTTTTGTTCGGATGTGAACTGGAGATGCATATCCCTCGTCCCCCTTCGGACGGAATGCCGGGTAGCGTTGTATCCCCTGAACTGCCGGGACGTGTCTGGAAAATCCAATCATCTGCTTTGTTTTCCCAGAGGGCGACACCTGCGCCCGGCGAGGAAACCGCTAAAACCGATCAGCTGACTGACCCCGATTCCGGCTGCGTCATTCGCTCTCCCGCCCCCGGATCGTTTCATACAACCGACAACACCCGGCCTTCCGTTGCCGTTTTCTCATTCGTAAACGTAAAACCCGCGTCCCGTCTTGCGCCCCAGCCAACCGGCCGACACGTATTTTTTGAGCAAAGGGCACGGGCGATACTTGCTGTCACCGAACCCCTCATACAGCGTCTCCATGATGTACAGGCACGTGTCCAATCCGATGAAGTCGGCCAAGGTGAGCGGACCCATCGGATGGTTCATGCCCAGTCTCATCACTTCATCGATCGCTTCCGGTGTGGCTACTCCTTCATACACCGCATAGATGGCTTCATTGATCATCGGCATGAGTACCCGGTTGGAAACGAAACCGGGGAAGTCTTGCACTTCGACCGGCGTTTTCCCCATGTGGCGGGCCAAACTGTCGACGGCGCGAAATGTTTCGTCCGAGGTGGCCAGACCGCGGATCACCTCGACCAACTTCATCACCGGCACCGGGTTCATAAAATGCATCCCGATCACTTTCTCCGGTCGCTTGGTGGCCGCCGCAATTTCCGTGATCGGCAGCGACGAGGTGTTCGTCGCCAAAATCGCGTCCGCCGGAGCATGTTCATCCAGCTGACGGAAAAGATCCGTCTTCACTTGCTTGTTTTCCACTACCGCCTCGATGACCATGTCCACTTCGACCACGGCTGCGGCCAAATCGGTCATCGGGCGTAAGCGCCCCAGGATCTCCTCCTTTTGCGCTTCGGTGAGCCGCCCTTTTTCCACTTGACGCCCCAGGTTTTTCTCAATCGTCTGCAGTCCCTTGTTCACCCGCGCTTCATCGACGTCCACCAACGTTACATGAAGGCCGGATTGCGCCGCCACCTGGGCGATGCCACTGCCCATCTGACCGGCGCCAATCACGCTGATGCGTTGGATATTCATGCGCATCCCCTTTCTGTGGCCTTTTTTCCTCTTACCGGGCATGTCTGATCAATATTTCGCACCATCGCCTTCACGGTTCGCTCCACCTGCAATCTCAAAAGATGCAGATCATGCCCGCTTCGACCCGGAGTGCAGAATGGAAAGTACGATTCATTTGGAGGAACTTGCCCGTGATTTCGTTTCTAAGCTTTCCGTGTCTTCGCTCGGTCGGTCTTGGCAAGCCGCTCTCTTTGGAAAGTATTTCTTCTAACGGATTTACCGGACACACCCTGAGAAATGCTCCATACCGAAGATCAATCCACCTTGACCAATACGGCATCTCCTTGCGCCGCACCGCTGCAAATGGCCGCGATCCCCCATCCTCCGCCGCGCCGACGCAATTCGTGAATCAGCGTGAGCAGGATTCGCGCACCGCTGGCGCCGATCGGGTGACCCAGCGCAACGGCTCCGCCGTTGACGTTCACCTTTTCTTCATCCCAACCCAGGATTTTTCCGTTGGACAATACAACGGCAGCAAACGCTTCGTTCACTTCAAACAGGTGAATGTCGTCCAGCTTCAGATCATGCTGCTTCAGCAGCTTTTGAATCGCATGGGCCGGGGTGATGGGGAAATACCGCGCTTCCATCGCCACTGCCGCATGACCGACGATCTTGGCCAACGGCTCAGCCCCCAGCTCCCGCGCCTTGTCCGCAGAGGACAGAACCAGCGCCGCCGCGCCGTCATTCACACCGGGAGCATTCCCCGCGGTGATCGTGCCGTCTTTCAAATAAACCGGTGGAAGCGCTGCCAGTTTGTCCAGGGAAGTGTCCCGCCGGGGGGATTCATCCGTGTCTACCAACAGCTCGCGTTTCTTTGTCTTTACCGTGACGGGGACAATCTCTTCCGCCATTTTGCCCGACTCGATCGCTGCGATCGCCCGCTCGTGACTGCGCAAAGCCCACCGATCCTGGTCCCCGCGCGATACCCCGTACTCCGCCGCCACGTTGCTTCCGTGAACAATCATGTGAACATCGTCAAACGCACACCACAAACCGTCATGAATCATCAGATCCACCAGCTTCCCGTCGCCCATGCGCTGTCCCCAGCGCCCCGACGGCACAATGTAGGGAGCGTTGCTCATGCTCTCCATGCCACCGGCCACAATCACTTGCGCCCCACCGGACCGGATCACCTGATCCGCCAATGTCGCACTGCGCAGTCCCGATGCGCACACCTTGTTGATCGTTTCCGTCTGCACGCTCCAAGGCAACCCCGCATGGCGCGCCGCCTGCCGGGAGGGAATTTGGCCCGCTCCGCCCTGCAGCACCATACCCATGATCACTTCCTCCACCGCTTCACCCGGAATCCCGGCACGTTCCAGTGCTCCCCGAATCGCGATGCCACCCAGCTCGACGGCGGGAATCGCCTGCAAAGCACCGCCGAATTTCCCGAACGGTGTGCGGGCACCGCCCAACACCACGGTTTCCGTCACAATGGACACCTCCAGCAGCAAAAATTGATCGAGCGCTCGTTCGAAATTCGCCGAAAAATGAAAACGCCTTCATTTCTAAGATAACCCGAGGTGCTTGTCAATGCAATAATAATTGTTTGTAAGATCATGATAGGATGAAATTTCCTACTTTTTATGATATGAGGATCACTCACCGGATTCCCCTCACAGGCCCCATCATTTTTCCCGATTCACCTCTTGACCTGAAAAGCATTTCAGAATGTACACTCAAGGCAAAAGGGGGAAATATCCTTGAAATTAACAGCCATCGATCTGGACGGCACTTTACTCGGCACGGATGGCACCATCCATCGGACGAATGCCGAAGCGATCCTGGAAGCCCAGGCGCGCGGCATTACGGTCGTGATCGCTACCGGACGTTCCCTCTCTGATGCCAAACGATTGCTCAAGGCGGCGGGATTGTCCTGTCCGGTCATCGCCGTCAACGGGGCCGTAGTCGAGTGGGAAGGCGAATGTATCCGCAACGTCTTCCTTTCCAAACCACTGGTGGAGTCCGTATGGGATCTGCTGAAAAACTCGGACATTTACTACCAAATCTACACCCAACAAGGGATTTTCGCTTCACGGGAAGGGCAACGCCGTCTGGCGGAGGAATCGGCCCTCATCGAACAGGCTGCCGCCGGTTCGGTGTCACAGGTCGCCCTTTGGCACATGTCCCAACTCCAACTCCGCCAACAGGGCCTGATGGAACTGCCCGACGAATCATTGCTGCCGGACTGGCGTGTTCACAAATTCTTGTGTTTTTCCACATCGGAGAGAAAGCTGACAAGCATCCGGAAATGGACCCGTCAGTTTGGGGAGTTGATCGCATTCTCTTCCGGTGCGGGTTCATTGGAAATCACCTCCCGCAAGTCACAAAAGGGAATTGCACTCCGTTGGCTGGCCGAACGTTTGGGAATACCGATGGAGGAAACCGCCGCCATCGGTGACAGCGAAAACGACTGGTCCATGCTGACCGCCGCCGGACTGGGCATCGCCATGGGTAACGCCGATCCGGCCATCCGGCAGGTGTGTCGTCACACCACCCTCACCAACGACCAGAACGGAGTGGCACACGCATTCCACACGTGGATTTTTCCGCAAATACGCTAGAACCCCTGAGAGCCGGCGTTACCTTCGGGGCGTGACGGCAAGGGTTCTGGACCCCCCGGGTCACAGGCCCGGGGGATAATGATAAAGAGCAGGAAAGCCCAGCCTTTCAGGGTTGGAATGAAAGCGAGCGTCGGAGGTAGGGCTTCCAATCTCGTAAGTCCGACAGAATTTGGGAACAATCGAGCCGGGAAGCACGGAAACACTCCAAACTACGATGCGGGCGAACTCGTGAAACGAAAATCACCCAAGCTAGCACGAAGATCGCAAATGACGACGTGGGAATGCATCAACTCTCTCACGAGTCTGAAAGCTTTTTCACCATCAAGCCAAGAAGCTCCATACTCGTGAAACGAAGCAAAAACAGGCTTGTACGAAGCCATCGTGGATGGAAGTGGATTGCCACGACGGATGAAGCGAGAAGCCCACGGCGACCGAATGGAGTGCCTCTGGTGCTTCAGCCGTGGGGCATGATGCATACTTTGATGACGATCCATTCCTGCAACGGCAATTTCCCGACAAAAGGAGGATTCGCCTTGGCCATTGCCCCCACCCCGCAACCGCCGTACTATGCCGTGATTTTCACTTCCCTGCGATCCGATCAGGATGCTGAAGCCTATGCGCAAATGGCCGAACGTATGGTGCAACTGGCCAAACAGCAACCCGGATTTTTGGGGGTCGAGAGTGTTAGAGACGCTGAAGGCTTCGGCATCACCGTATCCTATTGGGATTCCCCCGAGTCGATCCGCCGCTGGAAAGCGCACGCCGCACACAAAATCGCTCAGGAAAAAGGGAAAAACGGCTGGTATGAACAGTTCTTCACCCGCGTGTGCTTGGTCGAGCGGGATTACCGATGGGAGCGCAACCCGGATGGATAACCAATCCATCATCCTCAACCACAGCCATTTCAGAGTCCGAACGGACTCTTTCTTTTTTTCTGACGATTGACAAATGGAAAGACGCGGCGTATAATTCATTTTAAGAAATTAAATTGTGTACAATTTAATATCCCAAAAAGAAAGGAGCAGACATCCTCATCATGAGCGTCCATGATTATTCCGCCGTCACCATCCATGGTGAAGAGAAATCCTTGTCCGAATACCGCGGCAAGGTGTTGCTGATCGTCAACACCGCCAGCAAATGCGGATTTACCCCGCAGTACAAAGAACTGCAGATGTTGTACGAGCAATATCGCGACAAAGGCTTGGAAATCCTCGGTTTTCCCTGCAATCAATTTGGCAACCAGGAACCGGGTTCCCATGAAGAGATCGCTTCGTTTTGTCAATTGAATTACGGTGTCAGTTTTCCCATGTTCGCCAAAGTGGACGTCAAGGGGCCGAATGCCCATCCGCTGTTTCGCTATCTGACCGAACAGGCACCGGGGTTTTGGAACAAGGAGATCAAGTGGAACTTCACCAAATTCCTCGTCGATCGGGACGGAAAGGTTTTCAAACGGTATGCGCCGACAACCCCTCCCCGCAACATTGAAAAGGACATCGAAAAACTGCTTTGACACTCCACACGGCTGAAGTACACAGGCACTCCCTATGATCGCCGTGGGATTCTTGATTGGTGAACGCCCTCAGTCCATTTCTGTTTCGGGTTTCGGGTAACCCTCAAGCTAAGGGGTGTGTCATCACCCCATCCCAAGCAGTTCTACCAAGCGCAGAAGCGCATACCAAAAAAATCACGCCCCAACCAGGCGTGATTTTTTTCATGAAACGGGCCGTGAAACCTCCCTTGGAGCTTTACATACCGCCCGTTCCCCCATTCGGTGGAGTCGTCCCCCCAGACCCTGTGCTGTCGTCCGTCCCCGTCGATCCCGAACTGCCCGGATCGCCGGTACCGCCAGTCGTTCCGTCTGTTCCAGAGGTACCGGTGTCGGTACCTTCACTGCCCGTACTACCGGGATCGGTGCCGGTACTGCCGTCTGTACCGCCGGTGGGCTGACCAGTATCTCCAGTACTGCTGCCCATGCTTCCCGTATCCGTTTCGCCGGCGCTCCCTGTCGTGCCACCGGAATCGCCTCCCGTCTCACCGCCGGTGCCTCCGGCTGTGGCGTCGGCCCCGGACGAATCACCGGTTTGCCCGTCCGATCCGCCGGCAGAATCGGAATGACCGTTGTCAACCGCACCACCACCGGTTCCCGAACCGGATTCCGGGGAATGATGCGAATCCGGACGATTGTAATCCGGCGGCAAGACGATGTGGTCCGACGGTTGGTCCGGTGTGACCGATTGTTCGGGCGGCAAGCTTTTGGAAGCCGGTTTTACCGGGTTGCGATCCACCTTCACATCCGGCGTCGAGTAGATTTCCACAGTCAGCGCATCTGTCTTGAGCTTTGTTCGAATGACGACCGGGGCGTTCAGATTGTTTCTGAAGCGAAAATCAGGTTCGTTCCAGGCCACCGTGGCATCTCTGCCCACTGGAACATAAGTGGGGGTTTTACTGTATGAAAAACGAGATAAGACCTCCAATCCCGCGTTGTCCACGCAGTTAAACAAAGTGGATGACGTTTGGGAAACGCCGCCCCCCACTCCCTCACTGAATTCGCCCTGCACGATTTTCGTCACCGGTTCGTATCCCCGTTCTTCCGTCCGTTGACCGACGGTTTGGTTGAACGAAAATACATCTCCCGGATTCAGTACCACACCATTGATGGCGCGGCTGGACAATCGGATGTTCTTCGCTCGACTTTGGTTGTCCGGATTGAAGTATGTCGTATACTTGCCGATCCGTTGTTGGTCCACCATTTGCAATTGTTCTTCCGTCACCCTGGGAGCTTGGGGAATCATGGGGATCTCTTGCGGACGGTTGACGATTTTGGGTATGCGGGAAACCCACTCATTCTCAATCACGGCGGTATCCATCACCATACCGGAACGGGAGGGTTGAATCGGATCACCGAGCCGTTTCATCCTGGCATCGACGGCTGGCTGATCCACTTCTTTCTTTACCAATCTTAACCATAGACCCAATTGTCGCCGGTTGATGGTATCCGGATTTTCTCCGTCATAACCGACACTTTTCAGATCCAGTTCCCAAGTTTTCCCACCATGCGTCAAAATCAGTTCCGAAGGTTGAAACAAATAACTGAATCCGTAAACACCGACCAGTGCGAGGAGGAGCAATGCCACCAACATGATGCCCATCCTCTTCTTTTGTTTTCGTTTGTAGGCACGGAGTGCCCGCCTTACGGCAAGTTCCGTTGCGTTGTCCTCCACCACCGCCAGAGCGGTCGGTGCTTGACGCACCAACTCCTCGTAAGCCTTCTGGACTTCCAAGAGCTTTCTGGCCGCATCACGCGAAGAGTTCACATCGGGATGATACCTCCGCACTTGCTGGCGGTACGCTTTTTTGATCTCTTCGATCGTGGCGTCCTGGCGAACCCCGAGAATACGGTAATATTTCTCCATCAAATGCGCGGACCTCCACGATAAAGATTAGGCTGTCCAACTTATTCCAGATAATAGAGAGCGGTTCCCTTCCATGATATACAAAAGAAAGGGGGATTTTGGAATTCTACCAACCGAATGGGTCATCTTCATCTTTCTGATGAATATTTTTTATGAATATGCAAGCATCTAAACAACACATTAGCATAGGAAGAAAAGGTCCACAATAAAGAAACACGTCGTATTCGAAAATACATCCTATGTCCTATGCACATAAACAAAGGAAGGTTTTGCTTGTTTTCTCCCAAAAAAACCCCTCCATCTATGGAGGGGAAAACTGCTAAGCGTGTCCAGCGGTTCCCAGCGCATGTCCGATTGTTGCTTGAATCCATCTCCCGGTGAAAGGAAAGCGTTTTCTCATCGGGTGAAAAACAGGGCTACTGTTCCGGCCGAATTCTTTACCGAACCTGATCACTGCACACCCTCAGCCACAGGCGGCTGTTCGGAATCAAACTCGACAGACAAGGCGAGCAGTTCGGCCACGTCCATCGTTTTCACCCGATCTTCGACTTCTTTGGCTTTGGTGCCGTCGCTCATCATCGTCAGGCAATACGGACACGCACTGCCGATCACGCTCGGATTGACGGCCAGTGCCTGCTCGGTCCGCGCGACGTTGACACGGACGCCGGCCGTTTCTTCCATCCACATCATGCCCCCGCCGGCACCGCAACACATCCCGTTTTCCCGGTTACGCTCCATCTCCACCAGCTCGATCCCGGGAATTGATTGCAAAATGAAGCGGGGAGCGGAGTATTCGCCATTGTAACGCCCCAGGTAACACGAGTCGTGATAGGTGACCCGTTCCTTCACTTCCTTGGTCGGCTTCAGTCGGCCCTGGCGGATCAGGTCGGCCAGTACTTGCGTATGGTGGTATACCTCCGCTTCCAGACCGAAATCCGGATATTCATTTTTAAATGTGTTATAAGCATGCGGGTCGATCGTCACAATCTTCTTCACGTTATGCTTTTCAAACAACGCGATGTTCTCCGTCGCCAGTTGCTGGAACAAAAATTCATTTCCCAGGCGTCGGGCGGTGTCACCGGAGTTTTTCTCCTTGTTCCCCAAAATGGCAAATTTCACGCCGGCATGGTGCAGGAGCTTGGCCACCGCCTGCGTAATTTTCTGACTCCGGTTGTCGTAGGAGCCCATCGAACCGACGAACAGCAGGTATTCAAATTCCTTTTCCTCTTTTACCGTCGGTACGGGCACATCCAGTCCCTCTTTCCAACGGTCCCGCTCTTTCTTGCTGAGTCCCCAGGGGTTGCCCTGCCGCTCGATATTTTGGAACGTCCGGGTGATTTCGGCGTTCATTTTTCCCTCGGTCAATACGAGATACCGGCGCATGTCGATAATTTTGTCCACATGTTCGTTGGCAACCGGGCAAGCGTCCTCACAGTTGCGGCAAGTGGTACAGGCCCACAGTTCCTCTTCGGTGATGACATCGCCGATGAGGTTGACCGGATACGTTTCCTGACCGGCCGCCGCCTCCATCACCGCTTGGTTGGCACCGCTGAATGCAAAAGACGGCATCCACGGGGCCCGCGATGTGATCGCCGCCCCTTTGGCAGTCAAATGATCACGCATCTTCACGATCAAGTCCATCGGAGAGAGCAGTTTGCCCGTTCCGGCGGCCGGACACATATTGGTGCAACGACCGCATTCGACACACGCGTATAAATCGATCAGCTGTTTTTGGTTAAAATCCTCAATTTTTCCGACTCCGTAAGATTCTGCCGACTCGTCTTCAAAATCGATCGGTTTCAGTTTGGCCGGCGGGTCCTGCCGCTTCAGAAAGACGTTGATCGGAGCCACCAGCAAATGAAAATGCTTGGACTGCGGAACGTACACCAAAAACGAGAACAGGATCAGCGCGTGAATCCACCAGAACACATAAAACAACACTTCTCCCGCCTGCGGCGACAACGAACCGAACGGTGCGGCGATCAGACTGGAAATCGGCGTCGACCAAGCGGGCAAATGATCGGGACGCCACACGTGTTCAAACGCAGCCGAAAACAGAATGGAAAGCATCAAACCACTCAGGAACCAGATAACGAGTCCCGCCTTCCACCCCCGCTTCAGTCGCGGCAGTTTCTCGATAAAACGGCGGTAAAAGGCGTAACCGGTCGCCAACAACACGGCGAATACCGTGATTTCCTGAATCAGCGTAAACACCGGATAAGCCGGTACGGGCAAATGATACCCCGGCGCCAATCCCTTGATAAACAGATCAATGGCACCGAACTGTATGACGATGAAGCCGTAAAACATCACGACATGCATGATGCCGCTCTTTTTGTCTTTGAGCAGTTTCTTCTGTCCGAAAACGTTCACCCACACCTCATTCAGACGGGTGCTAAGATCCGCTTGCCAATCGACCGGTTTTCCCAGTTTGACATAGGTGTAACGACTGTACACCACCCGGCCGAACAGGTAGACGGCATAACCGGCGACAGCGAGAAAGGCAACCAAATTCACGATTTGCAGAACGGACACGAAACTCACTCCTTTCGGAAAGTTGCGGTCATCCTATTTATTCAAATATTTTAACATAAAATGAATGGGTATTCATTCATTTTTTTCAGAGGACAGCCATTTCGAAATCGTTTACATCCTCATCATACTGCTCCTGACGGTTCTTGTCGAGGTCCGTTTCCCTGTAAATCAGTGATTCACCGGTGTGAGGTCGTGTCCGGTAAAGCCGTGAAAGAGCAAATCTTTCCCAGGTGAGCGAAGACCCAAGCCCGGTGAGCGAAGAACCGGAAAGCGCAGACATGGAATCGCGGGCAACTTCCTCTAAACGAAGCGTACTTTATCCGCGTCCTGCGTTCCGGGCGGAGCGGACATAACCTGTCCCCTGCGGGCGCAGATATTACAATCCGGGAAAGCGATGGGACAGGATTCACCAGATACGCTCTGGTTGAAGAGGTGAATGGATTTCCATCCTCCGACAAACATTAATCTCAAAGCATCCTCATGGTACGGTGAAAGGGGAAGGGACATGAACAAACCAAAGATATGGAAAAAACCGGTCACTTGCAAACGGCCGAACGAAACTCGGCCGTGTCCGGTCATACTCGCACCAAAGAAAGGGGCGGCCTGGTTCCCGATACGATTTCGATCCGTCATATGGGCGTTTTTGTTCAGCGCCTCCATTCTGTTGTTGATGACAGCATGCGTTCGACAGACATCCACACCGGAGGACACCGCCATCCGATTCTATAAGGCCGTATGGGTGGACGGCGACATTCAGAAGGCGCGATCTTTCGCGGCCCCTTCAGTCAAGGTCAGAGAGTTGACTTGGCGCATTGAGGAGACGCGCCGGGATCGACCTGTCAACAGTCCCATTCTCATCGTGGAATCCCCCTTGCATGCATCGATGAACCCTGCGCGGAAAATCTATCTGATCCGTCGCCCTCGTGACCGTCGGGACTTTCAGGTGGAACTCGTCCGTCAGGACGGACACTGGATCGTAACGGGTTTCAAACAAAACTATCACTCGCTTCAGGGTGGGTACAACAGCGGCGAAACATTTGAACGACTCCAGCACGAACATCCGGGACTCAAGTGGCGGCACATTGATCAACCGTGACACAAGGGACGGATTCCCCTCTCCGTTTCCGTAGGCTGAGGGAATACCGTCCCTTACTCTCATCCCGGTACATCTTGTTCTTTCCCGCTCCTGCATCGTCCGGCTGTGGAAAGGCTTCCTCTCTTGTTCCAAGGTTCTGATCCATATCACCGGTATCGCTTCCCGGTTTGCTCTATCTGCACCGCTCAGAACCGAAGAGGCAGGACGCGGGCAAAGTACGCTTCGCTTGGAGGAAATGGCCCAAGATCCCATCCTCAGCTCTCGGTTCTTTACCCGGTCAGGCTGGAAAAAGTCGCTCACCCGGGAATTGACTTCCTCACCGGCATGACCAGACACACCCTGACAGCCTACACCATCCGCTCCAAGCGTTCCAACCGGCGCAAAATGTCGTCGATCACTTCACGACTGACCG
Source organism: Polycladomyces zharkentensis (assembly GCF_016938855.1). NCBI lineage: Bacteria > Bacillati > Bacillota > Bacilli > Caryophanales > Thermoactinomycetaceae > Polycladomyces > Polycladomyces zharkentensis. The sequence goes on from NZ_JAFHAP010000019.1 coordinate 22,841, forward strand.
CTTGCGCTTTGGCTCTCTCCAACTCCAACTTCAAACGCTCGTTTTCCTCCAACACTTCCTCATAGTTTTGGATCACCAAGTCCAAAAACTCATCCACCGCTTGCCGGGAATATCCCTTCCGCTCGCGCGGGAACTCCTTATTGAAAATATCTTTGGGCGTTAAACGTTCCATCTGACTCCTCCTTTACTCGTCCCAGGTGAAACACCGTCCATTCTTCCCTCATTGTAGTGGAATCTGATGATTCCGCCAACAGAGTAATATTCAGTTAAAAAACCATTTCAATTCTTTCTGTAATATCGTAAACCTGCCACAAATATGGAATGAAAGGGGATGGCGGATGGAAGAGCGCCCTGTCCGACGGCGCGATATGGTATTCTATGTGCCATCCTCTTCTTTTTGACCCTGCCTGCCATTTTATTTGATTGTGACTGTTCCCCGTTGGTGCTGTCATCCTGCTGAATCCATTTTTCCGGTGGATCGGTGCTTCCCACCTCTCTCACTGGCTTGATTCGTCGCTTTGTGGATCGATCGAATGTTGAAATGGTTGTCGGTTCATCGAATCTATCGACCGCTTCGATCGATTGTGATTCATACCATTCCACACCAGTTGTTGGATTTGGCATGATGTCCGCAAAATAGTGAAACGGTAACGGATATGATGGAAAGGGTTCCGGACGCTTTGAAGGAAATGTTGATGGGTCGCCATTGAAATATGGCCGTGCAAGCTGGGGAAGAAAACACATGATTGACAACCCAACCTCATACATTTGATGGTATGCCACGGAAAGGAGGAAAGAAATGGGTGTTTTGTACGACCTGGCACAACTGGCCAAAAAGAATGACGCCAGAGCGCGAATCATCATGCGAACCATGCTGTTTGCCAACCTTGCCGACTCCCCTTCGCAAAAACAGCCCCGTCTGAACCACGCCGAACATACGCCGACAGCTCCTTTTTTGGGTACTGCATCATCAGATGTGGTTCAGCCGAAGCTGTTTGCCAAAAAATCTTTTTCAATGCAAGACCACCTGAGAGGTGTCTGATCCACACTGTCGTCCTCTGTTTCCCGGTTCGCCCCACCTGCGCCCTTACCTGAAGCAGATCATGGTCACATTTGAAACCGGATCGTGCAAAACGCGGGTAAAGAGACATGACCAGACACGCCAAGTTCGTCTTTGTTTTTCCCTCTCCTCCCGACGCCGGATACTACGTCTCATCCGGCGATTTTTTTGTGGTCCAAGAGAAAACAAACCGATACAATAAGAGGCGGATAACCATCGCGAACGGAAGAAAGGGTGGCGAAGCATTTGAGCATTCTGGTCTTGTACGGCAGTCAACGCGAGGAGAGCAACGCCAAAAAGCTGACCCAAGCGGTACTGGAGGGGATTCCCCATCATGCGATCGATCTCAGGGATTGCACCATCCTTCCCATCAATGATCACCGTCATACACCGGGCGGATTTTTGCCTGTAGACGACGATTACGATACCGTCATCCAAGAGGTGTTGCGACACGATATCCTGATTTTCAGCTTGCCGATCTATTGGTACGGCATTCCGGGGCGGATGAAAAATTTTGTCGACCGGTGGTCGGTCAGCTTACGGGATTCCCGTTTTGATTTCAAGGAAATCATGCGGCGCAAAACCGCCTACGTCATTGCCGTCGGCGGTGATAATCCCCGCGTCAAAGGGTTGCCACTGATTCAACAATTCCAGTACATCTTCGATTTCGTGGGTATGACATTCGGCGGCTACATCATCGGCCAAGCAAACCGACCGGGGGAAATCGAAAAGGATTTGAGAGCGTTGGCCGAAGCTGAACAGCTGAACCGGATCTTGGGACAAACCGGTGAGGCATAACCTTTGGTTGAATGGCGAAAAGACCGGGGGTTACCCCATCAACGAAATCGGGTGGCCGTTTTCCCTCTTGCTTATGAATCACTGCACTCAAAGATCGCTTGGAAAACGTCCACCCTCGTATGGTGGGCAGGTCCGAATTTACCGTTGAGACAATCTATCTAGCTTTCTACGAGGGTTACGGGAATTTCGAGTGGAACTGTGAGAACAACCTGAAGGCCGGGGTCGCCCGATCTTTTCTCAAAGAAACATCACTCGATACCTTGCCGGACCGCAGCTTTCCGAACCGGGGTGATTTTTACCGCAATACCCACCAACAAAATGGCAATAGCGGCGGAAACAGCACACATCAGTCCGACACCCGCAAAACCGCCTCGTTCCAAAATCAATCCGCCCAGCGCAGCTCCTACCGTGGTGCCGACGTACATGAACGAATTGTTCAGCGACATCATCGTCCCGCGCAAATGAGGCGCCATTTCTGTCAAAATGGCATTCAATGCGGTCAAGGAAGCCCCCCACTCACCATCCAGACAAAGATGCATATCAGCGCCGATGTGAGGCTGTAGACCGTGTGTGGCAACATAAACAGCGTAACAGCCATCACAGTGAGAGCCCACATTAACATACCACGTTTGCCATACCGGTCAGATAAAAAGCCGCCGACCATATTCCCGACAAAATTTCCGACCCCAACCGCAACGATGATGATACCGACCATGGTTACCTTCAGATGGAAGGCCGTAGCAAGCCATGATCCCAAATAGGTGTACATGCCAAAACTGGCTAACATCAGGAAAAATGTAACGCACAATCCCGAGAAAGCTTGGCCATTGGTCATCACTTGTCCCGAAGAACGTAAAAGATCAGGAGGCGTTCCGGGCGGATACGAGCGATGAACACGGGGATATATCCCAAATGCGCCCCCCCAGATGACAAACGCAAGGATAGACAGCACCCAAAACGGAGTCCGCCAGCAATGAATGCCCCTGCAGGAACACCGATGATCTGGCTGACGGACAAAGCCGCTGCGATGATTCCCACGGCTTTGCCCCGCTTCTCATAGGGAATCCAATCACCGACGGAGGCCCATACTTGCGGAGCGGTCGCGGCAGCAGCAAATCCGGACAGTGCGCGGAAAAGAAAAAGTGTCCAAAAGTTCCAAGCCACTCCGCACAACAACGAGAATAATCCAAAGGCAAAGGTACCCCATAAAATCATCTTACGACGACCGACCCGATCTGAAAGCGGTCCGAATACCAACGCCGCTACAGCGTAGGCAAGCGCATAAGCGGTAACCAACAAACCTCCCTGCCCCACCGACATATGCAGTTCTCGACTTAACAACGGAATGAGAGGTGACACCAAAAATGTATCTGCTCCAATCAAAAAAATGATCATAAAAAGCAATAGGATCAACAATCGGTAATGGAGTACAGCCGTCACCCGATTCACCTTTCCTTTCTGGACATTTTTCTGATACTTATTTTTGTAAAGCGATCGACTTATTTTAATTTATAACCTACTTTTTTTACATTAGCCAATTATTTGATTATAAAAGGGAGAAACCTTTGTTTCCAGCTGTTGCGATTCATGCTACAATTCCTTTGTATATGGGGGGTGAGTCCATGATTTCTCTTGAGAAGCAAATCCTTTACATACTGATGAGAAAACCTGAGATGGAAGTGTCGGAACTGATCGACATCTACCAAGGACGGCGATATTCACCTCAATCCGTTCGAAATGCATTATCCCGTCTCAAACGACTGGGATACATCCGGCACCATCGGCGGCGGTATTCGCTCACTTCTGCGGGTACAAACTTTCTGACGGCGTTTCAATTCAAATTGGCTCAAAAAGACCGCACCTGGAACGGTTCTTGGCATTTGGTTCTGTACCAGATTCCCGAATCCCACCGGAACTTTCGAAACACCCTGCGTCAAGAGCTGATCCATTTAGGATACGGGCAGTTGTATCACAGCGTATTTCTCTCTCCCCACGATCAAACGCAATCCGTCAGACAAATCTTGGAGGAGCAGGGATTGAGTGAGTTTGTCAGCATGTTCACCGGGCATTTCACTTTTGGGGAGATTGATTCCAAGGTACATGAGATCTGGGACTTGGAGCACATCAGGGGGTTATATGAGGAGTTTCTCGCCTGGGGCTCGGAAAAACGCACACACTTTTCACGTCTGCCTTCTATTTCGCCATGGGATGCCTTTTTCGAGATTTTGGAGCTGGGCGAGCGTTTCGGGAATATCCTCCTTCAGGACCCGATCCTTCCTGCCAAATTTCTGCCGAAGGACTGGCCCGGCCCCGAAGCATGGCGTTTGTACCGCGAGTTGTATGATCATTTGATTCAATATGTCGAAAGCGATAAGGGCATTTTGCAATTGGCCCGGAAATGAAAGCGCTTTCTGTTCCGGTCGCAACAAGCATAATAAATGAATTATTACCGTATGCCCTTCAAATAGAGAACATTTCCTTCCAACAATCAAAATTTTTGACAATAAATCCTGAAATGTCGACAAAGGAACCGTACCCAACATCCATGGCAGTAACACGGTCACGGTGATGGTACCGGATATTGTCCCAACTACAGAAATGGCTGTCTGAAAGCCCACGGTAACAATAGGAAGGCCCTTGGGGTATTTCAATCGTGAGATGAAAGGCGGCGTTGCTCGCCATCTCCTTTTGGCGATGGTAAGAGCAACCAATTTGTTGTATACGAGCGGTGCTCTCCCACTGGCTGTGGGGTTGTTCCTGTGTACGTCATGGCAGGAGGTTCTGGTGCGAAAACTTCCACCAGTCAAGAGGAACCGGCGTACCGGCAACAGGTGCCCCGCCCATGCGGGCACATGCAGCATCGCTGCAGAACTGCATGGGACGGGGTGATGACACACCCCTGAACCTGGGTGTTGTCCAAAGTGGAAACGGACCGTGGACGCCAACGACCCAGGAATCCCACGTCTTCAGATGTGTGGTGTGTCAAGGCTTATGTACCAACTTCTCCAAGCGAATACCTCCTTGCTTGGCGCTCCCGCAAACCCGGCGGCATCACCGGACCATACAACAAGCCATCCGAAACCGGATGGCTTGTTGTTGTACAGTCAATTGGTTCACGATGCCGTTTCATATCGCATACAGATGACCTGCTTGACACCCGCAGGAAAGCGTTTCTCCCTTGTCTCGTATTCCCGGAATCCCAACGCGCGCCAAAACGAAAGCGCGGCCCGGTTATCCTCCACCACTCCCAGGCGCACCTCGGGCCAACCGCGCTCGGCTGCCCATCGAAGAAACCTTTCCGCCGCTTCGCGGCCGAATCCACGTCGCTGACAGTCGCGGTGGATCATCAACAGCCCCAGCCAAGGCATACCGTCCGTATCCGACCGTTCCCAGTATTCCAAGATTCCGATGAGTTTCCGATCCTCCTGCCGAATAACGCCCAGCGGCGTGCGGCCCGTCCACTCGGCCACCTGCAGATCCCGCAACATCTGATCGCGGGTGTAGACCCCCATTCCGTCGGTGATGCCTTCGGTTATGCGGAGATAATCGGGATTGGATAGATACACCAGATAGAGGTCGTTCAAATGTTCGTCTTCGATCGGGGCCACTGTCAACCGCTCGGTTTCAAACATGAGGATTCCTCCCATTTTGCCATGAAAGCGGCAGCCGATTCCCATTCATATGACGTTGGCCAAAAAGGAAAAGAGGGGGAGGGACCGGCCGCAGCGACTCGGTCAACATTCTCTCCCCTTAAAAGGGGGGGAAAGGTTATTGACTAATATACGCAAACCCCTGTTTCCCGTCTTCCGCTCCGTGGCAACAGCCAGAGTCGCTCGACGGGAAATCAGAGTCACTTTTGGCAAAGAGGTGAGGTGGCCACCCCCTTTGTCAAGCCTCCCTCCATTAAGGGGGACGAGCTTTTAAAAATAGTTGCTGGTAATCCCGCCGTCGATCGTGATGACCGCACCGTTGGTCCAGTCGGATTCGTCGGAGGCAAGGTAAATTGCGCAATGGACAATATCCTCCGGACGGCCGAACCGCCCGCTGGGTTGACGGCTCAACCGGATGCGACGGGCTTCCTCATCCTTCAACAGCCATTCCGTCATCAACGGCGTTTCAATCGGCCCCGGACAGATCACATTGCTTCGAATCCCTTTGGGCCGGAATTGAATGGCCAGCGATTTGGTGAGGGAAATCACCGCTCCCTTGGAAGCGGTATAGGCGTCTTGGGGCACACTGCACCCGACCAGGGCGACAAAGGAAGCAATATTGATGATCGACCCTTTCCCCTGTCGGATCATATGGGGGATCGTGTATTTGCAGGTCAGAAAGATGCCCCGGACATTCACCGCCATCACCTGGTCCCACACCTCGACGGACGTGTCAATGACGGAGTGATCGGCTTCCGGCATGATTCCCGCGTTATTGTACAACACATCCAGCCGGCCGAACCGTTCGTGTGCTCCTTCGATCGCCTGCTTCACACTGGCCTCATCGGCAACATCACAGGGGAAGAAAGCCGCTTCTCCCCCTTGTCGGACGATGAATTCGGCCGCTTCTCTCCCCGCCTCTTCGTTACGTTCCAGCACAGCGACTTTGGCTCCCTCGGCGGCAAACATTTCCGCCGCCTTTCTGCCCATCCCGCTGCCGGCACCGGTGATGACAGCCACTTTCTCTTTCAGGCGCATAAAAGTCCCTCCTGCCATTGTGTGAATATCCCTGTTTGATTTCCGAGTGAGTCTGATTTGCCAAGGTCGCCCACTGGAAACAAGCCACCCTTCACGCAATTCGGTGAATGCTTCCTTGAATCCGCCTGAAAATGCACGGTCTACTGGCGCGAATCACTTCATAAACCCAGGGCGACCAAGGGATTCCCCTTTGATGCTTCAGTTGTGTGGAGTGTCAACATACGAACCGGTTATATACGTTCAAAGTAGCGCCGTTTTTCCCAATCGGTGACGATTCGGTCATATGCTTGCTGTTCCACCCGGGCGGCATTCAGGTAGTGAGCGGCGACCTCCTCTCCCAATGCCTTCCGAACAAACCCGCTTTCGGAAAACGCGACGATCGCTTCGTACAGCGAAGCAGGGAGACGGTGTGTACCGGTCTGGTTATATCCGTTGCCGTCGCAAGCCGCTTCCAGCTCGTAGCCTTGTTCGATGCCTTCCAATCCGGACGCGATCATGGCGGCATATGCGAGATACGGGTTGGCATCGGCTCCGGGGAAACGGTTCTCGATGCGCAGGCTCTCCCCTTTGCCCACGATCCGCAGTCCGCAGGTCCGGTTATCCCAACCCCAAACGATGTTGGTCGGTGCCCAGCTGGCGGTGATGTACCGTTTGTAGGAATTGACATTGGGAGCAAACAGGATCGCCGTCTCCCGCATATGGCGAATGACGCCCGCAAGGAAATGGCGCATCGTCCGTGACATGCCCCGCTCCTCCTCCGGATCGTAAAAGGCATTTTTCCCACGTTCCCGGTCCCTCAAGCTCACGTGAATGTGACAGCTGGAGCCGGTCCATTCGTGATCCGGCTTGGCCATAAACGTCACCGCCACCCCTTGCTGGATCGCCATCTCCTTCATCCCGTGTTTCAGCAACACATGCCGGTCGGCTGCCTCCAACGCCGGACTGTACCGCACATTGATCTCATGCTGGGCGATACCCGCTTCCCCTTTGGTGCACTCCACCGGAATTCCCGCCTGTGTGAGTTGCTCCCGGAACAAACGGTACAAGGGTTCGTTTCGCGTTCCCTGCAAAAGTTGATAATCTTCATTATAATGGCCGCCCAGGTTTAACCCTTCATACCCCTTGCTCCACGCTTCTTCGTAGGTATTCCGGATCAGGTAAAACTCCAGCTCGCTCGCCATGTACGGATCAAAGCCCAGTTGTGCGGCACGTTCCAACTGACGCTTCAAGACTGTGCGTGGCGCGATCTCCACCAGCCGACCTTCTTCATCGACCACATCCGCGAGGATCAGGGCCGTTTTTTCCAACCAAGGGATCAGGCGAAGCGTCTCCCAATCCGGTCGAGCTGTCCAATCGCCGTATCCTTTTTCCCACCCTACCGCGGAAAATCCCTGCGGGGTGGTCATCTCCATATCCGTTCCGAGTAAATAATCACAAAAATGCGTACCTTTATCCATGACTTCAAGGAAATAACCCGCCGTCAGCCGTTTGCCGACCAACCTCCCCTGCATATCACAAAACCCCAGGATGACCGTATCCACCACATCTTCGGCAATCCATTGCTTCAAAATATCCGGGGTTGCCGTCTGTATTGTCGTCATGGAATCGCCCCTTTCTCCCGATTGTTTACAGATTGATCGACAGATACTTGAGGTTGAGAAATTCTTCCATGCCGTAACGTCCGCCTTCCCGTCCCTGCCCGCTCTCTTTGATCCCCCCGAACGGTGCCTGCGGGACGCTCAGAGAGGTGCCATTCACCGCTACCATGCCGAATTCCAACCCTTCCGCCACTGTGAAGGCACGACGGATATCCTTGGTGAAAAAGTAAGCGGCCAGTCCGTAAGGGGTATCGTTCACCCGTTTCACGATCTCCTCCTCACCGGAGAAGGAAACCACGGGTGCCACCGGACCGAAGATTTCCTCCTGCGTGATGCGCATATCGAAGGTCACACCGGACAACACGGTAGGGGCGTAGAAGGTTCCCCCCGCAAACGGCCCTTCTGACAGCCGCTCACCGCCGGTCAAGATCTTCGCTCCCTTCTCCACCGCATCCCGAACCAGATCATCGATTTTCCTGATGCCGGCTTCATCGATCACCGGGCCGATCTCGGTCCCCGGCTCCCAGCCGAAACCGACTTTCAGCCGCTTTACACGGTCGACCAATTTTTGCAGGAAATCGTCCAGCAAACGCTCATGAACATAGATGACGTTGATCCCGTTGCACATCTGTCCGCAATTCTCAAATTTATTGCCCACCGCGGCAGTCACCGCCCGATCCACGTCCGCATCAGCAAACACGATCAACGGTGCGTTGCCGCCCAGTTCCAACGACAGCCGTTTCACCTGCCGGGCCGAGGCTTCGATCAGATGTTTGCCCACCTCGGTGGAACCGGTGAAGGAGATTTTTCGCACCTTGGGATCATCCAGCAATGCTTGTCCGATTTCACCCGCGTTTCCCGTCACCAGATTGGCCACACCGGACGGCAGTCCCGTCTGATCCAGCAATTGCATGAGAGCAGCGGCAGTCAAGGGAGTCTGGCTGGCCGGTTTTAACACCACCGTACATCCGGCGGCCAGTGCGGCTGCCATTTTTCGCGTCACCATCGTGGCCGGGTAGTTCCATGGGGTAATCAATGCCGCCACGCCCACCGGCTGGCGAATCACCAAGATGCGTTGGTCGCGTTTGGAGCCGGGCAGGGCCTCCCCCGCCACCCGTTTGGCTTCTTCACCGTACCACTCCGAAAAATCCGCCGCCGCATCCACTTCTTCCAACGCTTCCGACAAAGGTTTCCCCTGCTCCATCGTAAGCAGGCGCGCCAACGACTCCCGGTTGCGACGGATTTCCTCCGCCCACTTTTTGAGATAGGCTCCCCGTTCGGCGGCCGTCAAACCGGACCAGGCGGGAAATGCCCGATGTGCGGCATCGACGGCTTGTGCTGTTTCATTTCGGCCTCCTTTGGGTACGTCTCCGACTACCTCCCCGTTGGCGGGGTTGACCACGGTAACCGTTTCGCCTGATTCACTGTCCACCCATTGCCCACCGATCCACATCCGCTGATGGATCGCTGTCCATGTCTGCATGATCTCCCTCCTGATTCCATCGTTTTGATCCGGGTGAGTCCAGGGTTGTCTGGTTGATCCCTCTTGTCCGGATGCCATTGTTCCCTGTCACAACCGTTTTGCATCTCATCATCCGGCTCCAAGCGACTTGGCAGGCCAATGCCACCAGGGCGTGTCTGGTGTTGTCCACAGTGTTTTCCCGGCTCGCTCCACCTGCGCCCTGCAGGGATGCAGATGATGACCGCTCCGACCCGGTCAGCGCAGTTCGCGGGCAAAGTACGCTTCGCTTTGAGGAAATTGCCCGCGATTTCAATCCTGCACTTCCCAAGTCTTCGCTCAGTCAGGGCTTGGTCAGTCGCTCGTCCGGAAAAACATGGCTCCCTTACGGAATGACCAGACACGAACCAGTGCCAATGCTATTAGCCCGCCTCGAAAAGATCGCGGGTAAAAGGCCACCCTTCTCCCAGTTCGATGTATGACCAAACCCACTCGAGTCCCCTGTTGGCAGACCTTCTCCTCATACCGACAAACGACCAATCGCGTCCCGAAGGATCAATCAGGCTCTGTCTTCCCGCGGGTTCGCCAAGGGTGTACAGGACATCAGCAGGGCCAACAAAGACGTACGCGGTACTACGCTTTCCGGTTCGATATATTCGTCCGGTCCGTGATCCAATCCGCCTACCGGCCCCAACCCGTCCAAACAAGGAACACCCTGCGCGGCGATCCAATTGGCATCGGACCCCCCTCCCGTATCCGTGTCCCGCAAGTGAATCCCCAGGAACGCCGCACACTCCCGGGCCAAAGCAGCCAGCCGATCGGTCGCCGGATTGCGGACCATGGGCGGAAACCACAGCTTCAGGTCCGCTTCCGTTCTCGCGCCGGAGATGCCCGACCGGGAGACCGCCTCCCGCACCAACGCCTCCACTCGGGAAACGGCATCGGGATGAAACAGACGAATATCCAATTGTGCCTCAGCCCGATCCGGTACCACGTTGGACTGGGTTCCGCCCCGGATCGTCCCGATGTTGATCCGAAAGGTCCCCTCCTCCGCCGCCCGTTTCCGGAGCCACTGGAGACGATCGATCAACTCCACGACGGCATTGGCTCCTTTCTCCGGCTCCACACCCGCATGAGCGGATCGGCCGTGGGAGGTCAATGTCAGCTGGATCACCCCCGCCCGGGCACTGACGATATCCCCGTTGGCCCGCGCCGCTTCCAACACATAGACGGCATCCATCCCGGACAGCAATTCGATCATCCGGTTCCGGGTGTGAAAAGAGCCGGTCTCCTCCTCGCTGTTCACTACCAGACGAACTTCGCCAAAATCCTCCCATCCCAATCTGCACAACACCTGAACAGCGTAAAGCCCCACCAACAAACCGCCCTTCATGTCACATACACCGGGTCCCATTAAGCGATCACCACGGCGTTGCATCGGCCGCGCTTCCGCCGTTCCGTCAGGGTAGACCGTATCGGCATGCCCCAGCAAACCGATCCGCTTCTTCCCGCTTCCCTGCATCCGTCCCACCCACAATCCGGCACATCCTTCGATTGGCAGATGAGACACTTGAAAACCCGCGTCCGCCATCCAACCGGCGAAAATGTCCCCCACCCGTTTCACGCCCGCAGGGTTTTGCGTGCCGCAATCGATTTCCACCAGTGCCCGCAATCGTTCCTCCCAACCTGCCGTCACGTCAGCGGCAACAGAGCGGATTTGATCAGGCGTGAATGATTTCCTTGACGAGGGATCGTTCATTGTTTTCCTCCTTTTCGGGCAATATCGTATGCATCATTTTTACGAAGAAAAAGAGCAAGACCGCATGGACCGGTGGCAACGCCGGTAAATGCTTCGCTTGGGGCGGTCCGGTAGCTGGACCTTGCACCCTGCAAGGAATCAGATCGCTCCGGAGTGCAGGTCGTTCGTCCGGGGTGGTTTTTTCGACCGCTTGGAAAAACATTGTCCCTTTACTGAATGACCAAACACACCCCGGCAGAAATGGCCATTGATGAATGCCACCATGCAACCGGCAGGGCATTCGGTCAACCGGAAACCATCATCCGCTGATCGAATAGCCGGCACACCCTAACCCCCCAGCTCGGCTTCCCGCCGGGCCAACTCCTCGGCCGACACCCGCAAGGCCGCCTGAGGACCGGGGAAATGATCCCGATAATATGCCAAATCCATGACCAACAAGATCAACATCATCGCCACGAGTGCGATCCCTGCATTTTGATTGGGTGGTATCACCATCACCACACTGATCAACACGATCCACATCAACGCGGCAACAGCAACCGGCTTCCCCCACCTTCCCAAATTCCACGGTCCCAGATGACGCGGGGTAAATCGGCCTTTCGCCTCGGCAACCAGCCGGAGCCAAATGGGAATCCCGTAGGAAACGTACAGCCCCACCACGCTGACCCCTGTCAAAAAAGCAAGGGTGGTGTAGGTGGTATCGGGGTTGACCATTTTGATGAAATAGTCAACCAATGCCAGGACGAACGACAAAATGACCGACAACCAAATCGCCTGAACGGGTGTCCGGTATCGTTTGCTGATTCGGGCAAACCAATCGCTGCGCGGCATCCCCTTGTCCCGCGCAAAAGCGTACACCATCCGGGAGAATGAAGTGATGGAAGAAAGGCCGCAAAACCACATGGCCAACACGATCAACCACAAAATCGTTTGACCGAAGGCAGTGCCCAATGCCTGGCTGATCACATAAATGAACGGATTTTCCGCAGATACCGCCGCCTTCACATCATGGACGGACAAGGTAACGAAAGCCAACATCACCATCCCGGCCACAAAGGAAAACGCAACGGATGAGAAGATTCCCCATGGCGCCCGCACCCGGGGGTTAATCGTCTCCTCTATGGTGTGGGCTGAAGCGTCGTATCCGGTAAACGTCCATTGCGCCTGCAGCAAACCGATAAGAAAGGCCAGCCAATACGGCTTGTCCGAAAACGTTTCTCCCAGCCGGAACAAGGTATCGATCGGTTGCAGGGGACGCTGTCCCAGAAAGGCCAAGCTTACGACCAAAATCAGCACCACCGCAATGTGATACCAAGCGGAAAAATCGTTCAGCCTGGCCACTATGCGAATCCCCACATGGTTGAGGATGCCGTGGGACAACAGCACGAGAGCAAACCAGATCAATGTGGTTGTCTCCGTCATTTGATAGCCCAACACCGGCGAAAGCAAACCGTCGGCAAAAAGGGCGACCGAGTAGTCAATGCCCGCCACGATTCCGATCTGGCCGATCAGGTTGATCCAAGCCGTATACCACCCCCAGCGTTTGTTTCCCAAAAGCGAGGCCCAATGGTACAACGCCCCCGCCGTCGGGATGGCGGAGGCCAGCTCAGCCATGGATGCGGCCACCAACATGCAAAACAAGGCCACCAGCGGCCACCCGAAGCCCATCATGCCCGTCCCGCCATAAGTCAATCCGTGACCGTATAATGATACGGCACCGGTCAAAATCGAGATGATGGAAAACGAGATGGCAAAATTCGAAAACCCGCCCATGTCCCGCAACAGTTCTTGGGCATAGCCGAATCGGTGCAACAGCTTTTTGTCCTCGGACAACTGGATCTCCTTACGAGATTTGCTGGTCGTCAACCATGTCCCCCTCCTTCACGCTCCCCAAGAAACTTTCATGCGCTTCCTCGTTGAAAGAGCGCACATTCCGGTTGGCGATCGCACCGATCGTCACCGCCACCACGCAAGTGGCTGCGATCAACAACAATCCCCATACCGTCACCCGAACCACCTCTTTCTCCCGATTGCCATCAATGATGATATGGTCAGTGTAACACAAATAAAGTTAATGTTCAAAATTTACCTATTATTGGAATAAAAAATGCCATAGAAATATCATCCAATCAAAACGAAGGTTCACCAGATGATGAAAGCCAAACTTGTTCATACAATTTCCGGCCCGATCCATATCATCAATCTTGAGATTTGTTAATATATTATTTAACCTATCAGATAAGTAGGAGTTGAATCGAGTTGTACAGTTATGTCTCCCATCTTGCATGTCCGAAATGTCACCGAACCTACCGAGTGGAAGAAGAACATCATCTTTGTCTGTGTGGGTCTCCCCTCAGGGTGCATTATCATCTGGAAGAGTTAAAAAAGATATACCGGCCCGTTCATTTGACGGGAAGGGAGAACACCTTATGGAGATATCATGAGCTCCTGCCCGTTCAAACTCCCGAGCATGTCGTTTCCTTGGGCGAAGGAATGACTCCGTTGATTCCCATGTTCAAAATCGGTCAAGAGATGAACATTGCCAAATTGTACATGAAAGATGAAGGCTCCCTTCCAACCGGGACATTTAAAGCGAGGGGAGCGGCCGTCGGTGTGTCAAAAGCAAAAGAACTGGGTATACGGGAGATAGCCATGCCAACCAACGGGAATGCGGGCGCTGCCTGGTCGCTCTATGCGGCAAGAGCCGGTATTCGATCCCATATCGTGATGCCGGTCGATGCCCCGGAGATCACGCGGAGTGAGTGTGCGATTGCCGGCGCCCGCCTGTATCTTGTCAACGGTTTGATCAGTGACGCGGGGAAAATCGTGGCACAAGGGATACAGGATTTCCACTGGTACGATGCCTCTACGCTGAAAGAACCATACCGGATCGAAGGGAAAAAAACCATGGGTCTGGAAATCGCCGAACAGATGGAGTGGAAATTGCCTGACGTGATTTTATACCCCACAGGAGGCGGAGTGGGATTGATCGGCATTTACAAAGCACTGCAAGAATTGCGGGAACTCGGTTGGATTCAGGATCGGCTTCCCCGGTTGGTTGCCGTACAAGCGGAAGGATGTGCCCCCATTGTCAAAGCGTGGGAAGAAAAGAAAAGGGAATCCGAATACTGGCACAATGCCTCCACCGTTGCTTTTGGAATCAATGTACCGAAAGCGTTGGGAGATTTCCTTGTACTGGAAGCGATTTACCAGACTGAGGGATGTGCGATCGCAGTGGACGATACTTCCATTTTGGAAGAACAAAAGCGGATCGCCCGGTTGGAGGGGGCGTTTGTCTGTCCCGAAGGAGCCGCAACGTTTGTTGCCGCTCGCCGCCTGAGAGAAAACGGTTGGATTCAGGAAGGAGAAACGGTTGTCGTGTTAAATACGGGAACAGGAATCAAATATCCCCGCACCATACAGGCAAAACCGCTCATGCTCCAACCGGGTGAACGCATCGCAATGAAATCCCGGGAAGGCATGGCCGATCGGGAAGTTGAATCTTAACTTTATTCCGGGAAAGGGAGAAGGGATATGAACAAACGCGATCATTTTCAAGAGCCAAATTTCGGTGAACTCAAAAATGAAACACTGGTGATACATGCCGATGATGAGCTCACCAATGATGGAACGGTAGCTCCGGCGATTTATTACTCAGCCACGTTCCGCGCACGAGATTCCGCCGAATTCGCAGACATGGCGGGAACTCCTCGCCATCCCCGATATTACACGCGTTACGGCAACCCGGTCCATGAACGCGTCAAGAAGGTGATGGCGGAGTTGGAGGGAACAGAAACGGCACTGGTCACCGGCTCCGGGATGGGGGCGATTGCGACAACCATTCTCGCGCTGGTCAGCGCCGGCGACCATGTGATCGCACAGACGCGGCATTATATGAGTACCGCCAAGATCATGGACGAGATGCTGCCGCGATTCGGTGTTGACGTGACCTTGGTCGAACAAGCCGACATCTCCGCCTTTGAAGCGGCGATTCGGCCCAATACAAAGCTCATCATGGTGGAATCGCCGGCCAATCCGACTTTGGTGGTGACCGATTTGGCTGCCGTGGCGGAGTTGGCCCGCCCACGCGGGATTATCGTTGTAGCCGATAATACGTTCGCGACGCCGATCAATCAACGGCCTCATGACCTGGGTGTCGATGTGGTTGTTCACAGCGCAACCAAATATTTGGGTGGTCACCATGATTTGACGGCCGGCGTGATCTGCACCAGCGAAGAGTTGGCCGAGCGCATTTGGCACACGCATATCTCCATCGGCTCAGTTCTCTCGCCGATGGATGCGTGGTTGCTATTGCGCGGTTTGCGTACGCTTCCGATGCGGGTCGAACGCATCAATGCCAACGCCCTCGCCTTGGCGGAGTTTCTGGAGGCACAGCCGCAGATCGAGCGGGTATATTACCCCGGACTTGCCAGCCATCCACAACACGAGTTGGCGAAGCGTCAAATGCGTGGTTTCGGGGGAATGATCGCCTTCGAAATCAAAGGCGGTTATGAAGCGACAGAGCGCTTCGTTTCTGCACTGAAACTGTCGCTGAACGCAGTCAGCTTGGGCGGGGTTGATTCCCTGGTGGTACACACTGCGGCGATGTGGGGAGGCGTGATGACCGAGGAACAAATGCGGACAGCCGGAATTCAGCCCAATTTCGTACGCTATTCGGTCGGACTCGAGCATATCGACGACCTGAAAGCGGATCTGTTACAAGCACTGCAGGTGGTTTAATGCATACTTGGTGATTGAAATCGATCTGCATCGATTGATCAAGGCCGGAACGTTATGTTTCCGGCCTTTAACCACACCCGGATTCCCCCTATCAACCTCAGCTTCCTATGTGGCACAAATATCGAGTAGCGTTGTACCCTCTACACCGATATCCCCAGTGATCTGTACGGTTTTTTTAGTAATCAAACTGGTATCCGGGATGAAGATGGAAAGGATTTAGCATTTCCGGACGCGTTTCGACTCCAACGTAGGACATACCGAGAAAAAGGGATGATTCAGATTATCCGTTAAATGGAGGGGCCTGAGTTGATCCGAACGGATGCAGAATATACCAAAAGTCCCTGAAGGCTTTAGAGGCACAACGGAAGAGCATTCAAGAAAAGAAACAACACTTTGAACAAATCGGTTTAACCCCGGAACAGGTGGAAAAAGCATTAGTACCATTGTGGACGTATTACCATCAAATCGAAGACGAAGTGAAATACTACGAGAAGGTAAAAAAAGGTGAGTTCCCGCGAAAAACCAGCTTGGATCAGTTGGGGCGAATGCTGATTGCTTACCGCATTTACAAAGGAATCACACAAACTGAATTGGCAGAGCGTTTGGGAGTCTCCAATGGTGTACAAATGGAGGGCACACCAGTTAAAAACAGACAATGAAACAGTTATTCCTCCAGGAGTGGTATGTTCTTATAGTCCAGACCCGAAGGAGATAGAGTTTTACGAGAAGATACACAAACTGACCGAACTCTCCGATCAATTAAAAGAACAGGTCGAGCAAGGTTATGTAGAAAAACAGCTCCTGATCGAACTCAACAAAAAACTGGGGGATCTCCAGTCCAAGTATGGAAACATCCTCGTTTTCTCTGCGACGGTCGCTGCCATCATTAGCGGACTCAAAGATTTGATTGAGTTCTTCGTAGGCTGAAAGAGTCATCCCTTCATCCACAACCGGGGACTGTTCATATAACAGGGGGCGGCTCCTGGCATATATTGACTTACAGGTGTTGAGGAGAGGGGAAACCCTCTCTTTCTTTGTATGTGGATAGCTCTGTTCCATAAGGGTCATATGTTCCCCAACGACCACTGATGGAGAGAAAGGCAATACTATCCGAAGAGATTGACGAACTGAGAAGGAGGGAGAAGGGAGAAATCCGGGGACTGGCCCCTGGCTCGAAGACATCGCCGCAAAAGTGCAAGGTCATAGTAATTCCAATAAACTGAGTAACCGGTATAAGTAATAGATACCCCGCATTTGATTGCGGTTGATGGAATTCAGTTTTTCGAGAGAGTCCCGGGCGAATCTTCTTGCGACTTCAATGTGGTTATGGCCTAACTCCTTAATAACCTGCCTAATGACTTCGAGTGGATAATTGGCCGATCGCAATATACGGATCATCTGGATTTGCCGGATTTGGTTGCGATGAAACCTCCGATAGCCGTTTGTTTGGTCCCGGGGCAACGAAATCAGCCCTTCCTTTTCCCAATGCCGGATGGCTGAACTTGAAACACCTGTTAAGGCGGAAACCTCCCCAATCGTCATCCATTTTCTTTTCCCTTCCGGTTCGAAATTGTCCAGTTCCTCGTTTTCCAAGATCCGAACGGTTTTCTCCGCCATCGTTTTATCTTGGTGGATACGTGCCTGTTGCTTGTTAACGAGCCAGAGCGCGTCGTCCACCTCTTTCCTTTGCACTTTTCGCAAAACTTCCTTTGTGATACTCCTGCCGAATCCAGGGAGCATGGCCCAAATGCATTCAAAATAAGCCACGTGTTCTTCGGTGTACATCCGATAGCCGTTTGCTGCGCGCTCGGAAGGAGGAACAATTCCCCAACTTTCATAACGTCTCAGGGTGCTTGTGCTGATATTCAATTTTCTGGCAATGTCAATCGGTCTTATCTTCATGTCCTTCCCTCCATAAACATTATAACTAAAGTTTAAACCAGCATGAAAATGTTTCTCTCGATAATACTGGGGAATATTGAATTTAACTTTAGCACTTGCATCAATGTTGTAGAATGAATTTGCCAGTTAAACATCGTGCGAGGAGGAATGAGCATGCAGGGCACTATCAAGATCAAAGGCGCTCGGGAGCACAACCTGAAAAATATATCGCTGGAAATTCCCAAGCATAAGCTTGTTGTCATCACCGGACCCTCAGGTTCCGGGAAATCCACCTTGGCGATAGATACACTGCAACGGGAATCCCAGCGTCAGTTTATGGAATCATTGGGGATGATCACCTATCAGACCAGCAAACCAAAGGTTGACGCCATCCACGGACTCAGCCCGTCCATCAGTGTGGGACAACATATTGCGAACCACAACCCGAGGTCGACCGTCGGTACCGTGACAGATATCTATACTTATCTCAGAATCCTGTTTGCCAAAATTGGAGAGCGACCATGTCCATCCTGCGGGACGACGATCGGACCTTCTTTTGAAGGAGAAGTTTCCCAGGACGGAATTTTGGATGAAGAAGAGCCCTATGATACGTACGGAATGGTCCCTTGCCCAAATTGCGGTCATCCCCTTGAGAAATTGACGATGACACATTTTTCATTCAACAAGCCGGAAGGCGCATGTATTACCTGCAGCGGGCTGGGCCAAATCGCCACTTTGAACATGGACGCCGTAATTGATAAGAATCGGAGTTTGCGTGACGGTGGTGTCTTGATCTGGCAGCACGATTTTGTGATCGATCATTATACGAAGATCCTGAAGGCTGCGGCCAAACATTACGGATTTTCATTTGACGAGCATCTGCCCATAAAGGATTACAATGCGGTTCAACTCGATTTGCTCCTTTACGGAGTGGAGAGTGAAGAATTCAAGAGGCATTTCCCGAACGTGATGCCGCCGAAAGCGGTGAGAAAAGGAAAGTTTGAAGGTGTGATAACGGGAATATGGAAAAGATACAGGGAAAAGGGAAGCGAACCCGGCGAATCACAATTGTTTCATAAGCAATTGTGCCCTGATTGCCAGGGGGCAAGATTAAAGAAGGAAAGCCTTCTCGTTACCGTCGACGGGGCTTCCATTGCCGAGGTTTCTTCATGGTCGATCGCGGATGCGTTGGCCTGGATGAACTCATTGCAGGACAAATTGAAGGACAAGCTGTCTTCGGAGCAATTGCTCATTGTCAAACCAATCCTGCACGATTGTGTAGTCAGAACGAAACGGCTCATGGATGTAGGGCTTGGTTATATGTCGCTTCACCGACAGGTCGTTACGCTGTCCGGAGGGGAGGCGCAAAGGTTAAGGCTGGCAACGATACTGGGTTCCGGACTGACCGGTGTACTCTACATTTTGGACGAACCGACGGCCGGACTGCATCCGAAAGATACAAAAGGACTAATCCGAATGTTGTACCAATTGCGAGATTTGGGAAACACTGTGCTGGTTATTGAACATGACGAAGAGGTGATGCGGGCGGCTGATCACATTATTGACATGGGGCCAGGCGCTGGCAGCTTTGGAGGAAATGTGGTTGGTCAGGGGCGATTGGAGGATTTGATCAACAACCCGAAATCGGTGACTGGAGCGTATTTCAGAGAAGAAAGCCATCCCGGGAAAGTGCGCAAACGAAGGAGAGGGAATGGTCATTTTCTGACGATCCGAAATGCGCATGCGCGAAATTTGAAGCACATTACGGTTTCGTTTCCGCTCGGCTGCCTTGTTTCCGTTACCGGTGTTTCGGGTTCGGGGAAATCCACGCTCCTGTTCGATGTGCTTGCCGCTTCTTATCGGGAAAAGGGACAGCCCATCGGTTGCGAAAGAATCACCGGATGGGATGCGGTTGGACAGCTGGTTACCGTTGACCAGTCACCCCTTTCGCGCATGAAGAGATCCAACATTGCCACGTATACCGAAGTGTATACACACTTAAGAAATCTGTTTGCCCGTTTGCCCGAAGCAAAACGCAGTAAGTTAACGGCAAAACACTTCTCTTTCAATTCGCCTGGAGGCAGGTGCGAAACCTGCCAAGGACTCGGCGTTGTACCGGTTCACATGCATTTTCTCCCGGAGGTGGAAGTTCGTTGCCCTGCTTGCCGCGGCAGACGTTTTAAAAAGAGTGTTCTCCGTGTTACGTACAAAGGCTATACCATCTCCGACTTATTGGACATGACCGTTCAAGAGAGTTTGTCCGTTTTTGAGGACCAGCAGAAAATAACCGAAACGGCGAAGCTGCTCTGTGAAGTGGGACTTGGCTACTTGAAGTGGGGACAATCCGTCAATACGTTGTCTGGCGGAGAAGCCCAACGGACCAAGTTGGCCAAAGAATTGAGCAAAAAAACGAAAAATCATACGTTGTATTTGCTGGATGAGCCGACAACGAGGCTGCACCCCGGAGCACTGAAAACCGAACAAATAAGCCGCCCCACATGGGACGATCACCATTGTCATCCATCATACTCCGGTGAGCAAGTATCCAGTCAATTTCCTCGTCAGTACCGGTCTCTAGGGTCTCCGGCACTTTGAAACCACTTCGGATCAGTGAGGGACAGCGCGACATACCCGGGTTGTAGCCCTTCATCCCCCTTCACGATGTGTGTGATACGTCGGACCACTTCTCTTCCGGTATAACTCTCCCGTTCAGGGTCCCACTCTTGAAGAAGGAGATAGTGTCCTACCTTGAAACCTCTATCCTCTTTGCGAATCTCAACCCTCTTCTGATCCCGCAAAACTGCCTCAAAACATTCCGACCAGATTTTGAGCTTGTGGATCATCATCCCTCCACCTTTTCCCAACACCGTCACTCGACAACTGAGACTCGGCTGTCCCCCAATTCTGTCGGACTTGCGAGAGGGACAAAGCTCACCGTAAGGGGGTTAATCTTCCGACTGTTGGTCTTGTTGTTGCAGTAAGGCAAGCAATTCATTGCGTGTTTTTTTCAAGAAATGAAGCAGTTCCTCTTTTTCTTCATCATTTGAACAACGTAACACTTGATGAGTGACAAACATGACCAGGCGGGACAATTCGGCCGCTTCAAAATGGATTTGTTGAACATCCTGATGCTGAACAAAGGGTTCGAATTCAGAAGAGATGAAAGATGATTGTTCTTTTTGGTTTTCTTTCAAATAGTTTCGCCCGGCATCCGTTATGCAATATAATTTTTTTCCTTCCCTCTCTTCCACGGTGACATAGCCTTGATCTTCCAACAATTGCAAAGTCGGATAGATCGATCCGGGGCTTGGTACATAGAAACCTTCTGTTTTCTCTTCCAATTTTTTCATCATTTCGTAACCATGCATGGGTCCTTCAAGCAAAAGTTTGAGAAGGGCGAATTTGATGCCTCCGCGTTTGAAAAAGCGTTTTCCCGATCTCATCGCTTTGAAAGGGTTCTTCGGACCAAAAGGTCCTCCGGCACCAGGCCCGTGAAAAAATCTCATTCTCGGATCGAAAGAACCGTTTGCCATTGAATCCTGTCTCATCCAAAGATGAAAAGGGTTCATGTGATAAGGATGGTGAAACATAGAACTTGTCCCCTTCCTTCTGGGCGTTCGATAACGATATATCGTAAACTGATTATAAACGATATATCGTTATCGATCAACATATTTTTCTCTATGATGGATATAAGGAGTCCATATATGTATCCCCTTAAGTCGAACTTCTTCTCGCCGAAATAGTTTGATTTGTCGAAAAAACGGGTATAGCAATAGAGCAGTGAGTGGATGGAAGTCTCATTCAAATCGAAGTCCATCCGTATCTCACTCAGTTTGACCACCGTTTTCGACGGCGAAATGATGGTGTACTTCATGAACCGGGCGAAAGAGCTGCTTGAAAACCCGAACCTCTTGATGATGGAGATGAGAGAAGATGGTAGTGGGAGATTTCGCAAACGAAGTCGACGTGCTGGTCATCGGCGGCGGTCCCGGCGGCTACGTGGCCGCCATCCGGGCCGCCCAGCTGGGACGCAAAGTGACGCTGGTCG
>NZ_JAFHAP010000020.1 GCF_016938855.1 Polycladomyces zharkentensis
CTCCTGTTTATTAAAATGGATTTTCGTCCATTGATGACCGTTTTATTTGACAGTCTTGTTCCTTGCGATGACAGCCCTGGCTACACTTTGAGCCATCTGGGATCGGAGACCATATCCAAGTCGCAGTTCTTCGTAAGTCATTTTAATTAGTTTTGCCTGACCAAGAACTTTGGTTTCATATACGACTTCCGAGACATAGTTCAGTCCATCTTTAATCGCTCGAATTGTTTTCAGCAAAAGATCTTTGTTGTTCCTCACCAGGAAGGATCTTTATCTTAGCAGTGATAGTAACCTCCATACTTTCTTTCACCACCTTTCTTCAATAACTTGTAGAAATCTATTGAAACTTGTTTGTCAATAGAAAGGAGGGTGGGCGCATTCCTCCCCGACCTGTAGAGGTTCGGGGTCTTCTGCGCCTATTGAAGATGAAGATTGATATACAGGTGCTCCACTTTGTCCGTTTGCCGTGTCAACATCGTAGAAGATCATTTTGCCTTGTCCACCTTCATCTTTAACGGTTCCAAGACCTTTCCACATACTATAGTAATATCCTTGATCATGCTTGTCTCCTGGATACCCTGTAACTGCCACGGATTCACCTAAATAACTGAAAGTGGTGTCTTCCACCCTCATACCCATGGTTCCCGTTGTGTTACCGATGCTACGATCCAATTTTAGAGCTCCAAAGTCGTATGCTTCAAGGCCTTCGTTTACCCAACCGGCGATGGAATGTGCCGATGTAGCATAAGCCCGTCCATAAGGCAAATAGTTACCATTTCTTCCTGGGTCTACTGTTGCGGATGTGATCCACCCGTTAGTTTGATCATACACACAATGCCCCGCTGTAGCCACCGTATTATCATCGTATAACCATCCAGAACAACTGGCGACACTACCATTTTCAAATGAAACCTCAATATATACAATCGTTCGATAGGGATAAGAAGTAGTATTAGTTATTTGTTCTCTACTATCGGTCCCAATAACCGACATGATTCCTATAGGATTCTCATCCATCCTGTTTTTCGGATTGGATCGTTCAACAACAGATTTTGTTTTACCTGTACCAAAGCTCCCCTCGATATAACGCGCATCTCCCCTTTTCACTGTTTCTTTCTCAAACTTGGCGCGCAGTTCCTTCTGATCTATACTCTTTCTAAGTACTTCTCCGGATTTGAAGTCTTTCACCACCATATCGAAACTAGCCGGTTGTTCAGCTGAAACCTCTTGCTGAAAACATGGTAGGATGGCTAAGCTGAAGATTATTAATAAGACGACCATTTTGGATGCTCATCTAAACCAACCCTTTCTAATTTTATTAATATCATAATATATCGAAATTTAATTTATTTCAATGATTTTTCATCTCAGTGCCCATTTGTCCTGTGATTGGGTCAGTTTCGATCTTTACTTTCTATGGAAATCTACTTTGCCCTTGTTGACAGCTTCGCTGGTATTACCCCAACGACGGGAAAAATCCCGTCGTTCTATATTATTATTGGAATGAAGCTGGTTAATCCTGTGAACAAGCGATGTGATCCAGTATTCGTTTTGTTCCTGTTTCCCGAACGAAATGAAAAGGATTATCGCTTGTTTTGTGGAATTCGACGGGAAACGGACGGCGGGAAAACCCCTTCGTTTTGTGTTATCATGGTTAAGCGCAAGGGGGAAAAAGAATGAGGACGCAGTTTGTGATTCAAGACCCATTTCTCAACGCAACACGTCAACGAAAAGTCCCTGTCAGTTGAAGGGACAAATCATTGGATTTGACCCTTTCATCGTATTGCTGCAATCCAATGACGGAAAACAGCACATGATTTTTAAACACGCTATCTCCACCATCGTTCCGGCTAAACCTGTTCGCACTGATGAGAAGCCCGAACAGGAAACCAAAATAGAAAAAGTCAGTAGTAAGTGACGCCCTACCGCTATCGAGACACGCCCTACCGTGGCGATCGGCTCGATGCAAATGGGCAGACAAGGCGGAAGCCTTCGGCTTCCGGACGATACGGGCTACGCTCGCTGTCGCTCGCTACAGCGCCGCGTTCGCGGCGCTCAAACCTGCGACAGATCGGACATCATGCAACGATCGGGGACGGCTCACCTGCCCATAGAAGGCGGGGTATTTACCCACAAAAAAAGCCGCTATCAGCGGCTCAGGTGCGCAATCAACACCCAAAAGGGATATAGCACAGTTGTGAGAACTGAAAGGACCATCAGAATGACCAAGCAACCCAAACATCCTTTCACTTCATCCTCTCTGCGACAGTAACAGTGGTGTTGACAGCACCGGTGACATCTCATGCTGCCCCCTCACTTTCCGATCCATTGCAATGGATCAACTGGCTTCCCGTTCTGGCGCACTTCGAAGTGTAGGTGTGCTCCGGTCGAACGACCGTTGTTTCCTACCTGTGCGATCATTTGTCCCTTTGACACACGCTGACCGATTTTGACCTTCACGGTTTCCGGATACATGTGCCCATACAGCGTAGTTACCCCGCCACCATGGTCAATCATCACGTACCAACCATATCCGCCCGGATCAGCTTTGGAAATTTTGACCACTCCATCTGCCACTGCATACATAGGAGTGCCAGATGGTGCGGCGATGTCTACTCCCTGATGGATATGGTCCCCGCGATTCTCGCCAAAAACACCAGTCAGCTCTCCTTTGGCAGGCCACGGAAATTTTCCTCCTTTGTAGACCATGCCGTTCGATGACAATAGCGTAGCAGCTTTCGACTCTATAGCAGCTACTACCGACCAGTCCGGCTTCATAGAGTAGATGGCGCATGACAGCCCACCAGGCGAACTTTCGTTGTTCAAGCATGGAGTTTTATAACCAGCGACACATGCCCAGTGTCCATTCGATCTTCTCGATTTGCTCTTTTGTTGGTTCCAGCTTGAATTTGTAGGTTCTCATCATCATGATCACCTCCTTTAATGTAGCTTAACGACATCATATCATTTTTGATTAGGTCGTCAACGACATGATATGATGAGAAAGAGGTGATGAATGATGGCAAGAATCAAAGAAGGTCGTGCTGAATTACACACAACCGTTGATGCTGATTTATTGAAGCAGATCAAGTTACTGGCAGTAGAAAAAGATATGAAGTATGGGCACTTGATCGAAGAAGGAATGAAAATGGTCCTTGAGAAATACGGGAAATTGTCGGACTTGCGAGAGGGCTGAAGCCCTCCCGCGTCCGACGCTCGCTTTCATCCCAACCCTAAAGGGCTGGGTTTTCCCGCTCGCTCTTTATAAAAAGACCGGCCCTTCAGTGGTTGGTATGACGGAGAGTATCTGTGGAACTCATCCTTGAGAACATCCTTGTTTTGAACCAAAGAAAAAGGGGAGAGCTTTTTTTGCTCTTCCCTTTTTCTGCCGCAGATTCTATTTCTTGTGAATTTCCACCCATTTCAACGAATACTCCGAACCTACCGGATGGCGTACCAAATTCTTCACATAACGCTTTTGCATATAAAAGGAATCTTTCTCATAGTACAGCGGTGCGGCGGCATAATCCTCAAGCAACAGCTTTTCGGCCTCGATCAGGTTTTTGTTGCGCAATCGATAATCCGTCATCTCTTTTGACTGCTCCACAATCCGGTCAAAAAGAGGATTGGTCCAACTGCCGAAATTCAGGCCGTTTTTGGTTTCCCACATATCCAGGAATGTCAGGGGATCGTCATAATCCGCCGTCCACCGGAAAATACTCATATCAAACTTTCCGCCCATTTCCAACTTCACTTTTTTCTTGGCCGGTTCCACCGAGATTTCCACTGGGATACCCAGGCATTTTTGCAGTTGTTCCTGCACGTACAACGCCACCATTTTTCTGTCATCGTCGTAGACAAGCAATTTCAACGTGGGCGGCGTATCAATGCCCAGCTCCGCCATCCCTTTTTGTAGCGCTTCCCTCGCCTCATTCACATCATAATAAACCAATTTCCCCTGTTTACGATCCGCCTGGTCACGGAAATTCCCATCATATCCGTGAATGGTCGGTGGTACTATTGCATAAGCAGGAGTGCCGATCTTCAGTACGTCATGAGTGAGCTCTTCCCGGTCAAGTGCCAGTGTGATCGCCTTCCGAACATTTCGGTTCGACAGGAAATCATTCTGCACGTTAAACCTCAAAAAGTAAACCGTACCACTGGTCGCCGAAACAAATTCTTTCGAAGGCTGAAACACATCCACAAGTTTGTTTCTGAGCGGGACCACATCCACCTGATCGGACATATACAAACGCATCGCCTTGTCGGATTGTGGGACGATTTTCACATTGACCCGGCTCAGCCGCACATTGTCCTTATCCCAGTACTCCTCATTTTTGGTGAGCTGATAACCTCGTTCATGTTCCCATTCCGACAGCACAAAAGGTCCGTTATACACCATTTTGTCCGCGTCCCGGGCATACTGGTCTCCATACTTTTCCACCACGTCTTTCCTCTGCGGCATATAACTGATGAATGACAGCAAACTGAGGAAATACGGGGTGGGACTCTTCAAACGTACCTTCAAGGTGTGTTCGTCCAAAGCTTGTACGCCGACACTCCCGGCTTTCACTTTTCCAGTGTGATATTCCTCAGCATTCAAAATGGGATAGAATATGTAGGCATACTTGTTTTTGGTTTGAGGATTGAGTGCCCGTTTCCATGCATACTCAAAGTCATGGGCAGTCACTGGCTCCCCGTCGCTCCAGTACGCCTCTCTCAACTTGAAGACATAGGTCTTCCGATCGGGACTGATTTCCGGAAAATCAGCCGCTATGGCCGGTTGGGGACGGTTGTCTGCGTCCAGCCGCATCAATCCTTCCATCACATTGTTGATGATTTTGACGGAACTGTCGTCGATATATTTGGCGGTGTCCAGATTTACGGGTTCCGTGTTTTCCACCATATTCAACACTTGGCCCTCTTCCGCCGCTCCAACGCCATTCAACGTTTCGGGTACCCAATTACAGCCTGTCGTCGCCACACACAAGCAAAAAATGACCAGTAATGATACCCCGTTTTTCATCATGCAACTTCCTTGTAATGTGGTTTTAATATCAAAAAAACCATAAAATACAATTGCTGGTTTTGCTGTTTCCTCAATCGCCGCAACCCTCCTTTTCTTATTTGTTACTAAATAATATCCCAGTATAAAATATAGCCGATTGCCCATTAGAACAAGCGAACTTTTTTTGTCGAAAATTAAAAGATTATATTAAGAGCCAATCCTGTCCCCCCATGTTCCACGGACCTTAATGAGTAAGAAATTCAATATTTATTTGAAAATGCATTGCAGGGGGCAACTTGAAAAAGTGGCAACTAAAGTGTCTTCATGACTGCGATTCACTGATGGCTTACCATGCACCGGCTACACCGTTATACTTTGATGGATATCACAAACATCTGAGTCGGCGCCGCCATCAAGGCACATATCCAGTCGGCCATTCACTCGATCAGAAAACCGCTGATCGTCCGGTCGATCGAACAAGAGGAGGGATACTGGATTTTGGTGTAGCGGGGAAGGGTGGATCGTCACCGTGAACTTTTCCCTCATGCGCCGGGCGGAGATCCCCGCTAAAAGGACGGGTCTGCAAAACATGTGTTCCGGTTTCACGGGAGCGGAATGGTACCCAAATTCTGTCGGACTTGCAAAAGGAACAAAGCCCTCCCCCTGTCCTCCAGCGGCTGCCGGAGCAATTGCAATGCACTTTTGGAAAACTCGGGCATCTCGTCCAACAATACGCCCCTATGCGCCTGTTTTACCGTGTGATCGAAGCAACAAATTGTAAACGTAGTGAATAATCCTGAAAGACTAAAAAAGCTATTTGATGAGTTGGGCCAAGATCTAACGATATGCTACAAAGATGGGCTGAACTGACTGTATATGGTAACTAATAGCAAACTGGGCCAAACTTTTAGACATAACTAATTGATCAAATTAAGGGGTATTAAAATGAAGAGATTGGTTATTACTATTATTTCAATACTTATTTTCCTGTTTGTCTTTTCCATTTTAGCTTTGGAGTAAGTTTACTACCGGAAATTAATTATGCAGCCTACCGATGTGAAAAAACCGGCCAAGTCACCAGCCGGTTTTTTCGTGAAATGTTGAAGCTGCGGTATTCCCGGATACATCTCTTCACTTTTTACCAGGTGATGAGAAAGAGTTAAATTTGGTGTGGGTGAATACACTATATCCGCTTTTCAAACCAGCGGCGACCCAAGAAAGCGAAGCTGTTACGATATCTGTTTCTTGCGGATTTCCACCCTTTGCAACGAATATTCCTCCCCTACGGGATAGTGTGCCATTTTCTTCACACCACTCTTTTGTGCGACTTTGCTCCACACGGCTAAAGTACCACTTTGGTTACCATGGGCTCTCGCACCATCCATCGTGTCATACATCCAGCCTGGACGGGTTTCTTTTTATTGTTTACTCCATTTCAACCCACTTTTCTTGCTTCAAATCATAGCTATCGCCGGAATTAGGGTAAAACAAGTAAATGGGGATGGGTGATTTTTTTCCATCTGCTGCGTTAAAACACCGTTGGAAAAATGAAACAAAGTACTCTTTTGAAAATTCGTCTATCTCTTCAATTAACTCATCATCTTTACGAATCTCCCGACGGTCTTTATCTAATTTTGAATATACATTGAAGATAAAACCAGGCAAATCATTATCCAGTTCTCCGTAAGCATTATGCATAAGTTGATCTTCCCATCCATCCATTTGTGTAGTAGAGACACCAAAATCCCCGCCATGTCCTCTTACTTCCAACAATACAAATTTGGCATCCGGATGAAAAGGGTACTGAATGAGAGTTCGAAACTTTTGGATCGTCGCTTCTTGTTCTTCGTCAATAGCTTGCTTGACAAGCATTCGGGTCTTTTGATCCATTTGTATCCTCCTTCTATAGATTTGTTAACGTCCACCGCCCCAAATTTGACGGCCACCTGTATGTCTTACGTTTCCATGAACCCTGGATTTTACAAGTTGCATGAATCCTTCTTCCTGATAATGGTGCCATACATACCCATCTTCTCCCTCACGAATCCACTCATGATTTACTTTGAGGAACTCTTCTTTTAACTTAGGGTTTTTGTTTAATCTCTCAATAAGAGTAGCACTTCCTCTTCCGGATAACAATTCAGACAGCTCGGAATCGGAAAGATTGTTCTTTATCACCGGGTTATCATTAATAAACGACCTTAGCTTCACGATTCCAGTATAATTATTCCTTTTTTTAATACTTCCAAAAATGTATCGTCTATTTTTTGTCAGTCAGCTTCAGCAAATTCAAGAAACCCGTCCAAGGTTCACAACCTAGACGGGTTTCTTTTTATTGCTTACACCATTTCAATCCACTTTTCTTGCTTTAGATCATAGACATCGCCGGAATTAGGGTAAAACAAGTAAATGGGGATGGGTGATTTCTTTCCATCTGCTGCATTAAAACACCGTTGAAAAAATGAAACAAAGTACTCTTTGGCAAATTCGTCAATCTCTTCAACTAACTCTTCATCTTCACGAATCTCCCGACGGTCTTTATCTAATTTTGAATATACATTGAAGATAAAGATAGGCAAATCATTATCTAGTTCTCCGTAAGCATTATGCATAAGTTGATCTTCCCATCCATCCATTTGTGTAGTAGAGACACCAAAATCCCCGCCATGTCCTCTTACTTCCAACAATACAAATTTGGCATCTGGATGAAAAGGGTACTGAATGAGAGTTCGAAACTTTTGGATTGTCGCTTCCTGTTCTTCGTCAATAGCTTGCTTGACAAGCATTCGGGTATTTCTATCCATTTGAATCCTCCTTCAATGTTTTGTTAACGTCCACCACCCCAAATTTGACGGCCGCCTGTATGTCTTACGTATCCATGGACTCTGGATTTTACAAGCTGCATGAATCCTTCTTCCTGATGATGGTGCCATACATACCCAACAGGATCTTCTCCCTTACTAAACCCAGCGTGATTCCGCTGGGTTTTTGTATGTATCTCTTCCTTTCAAAAAGCACTACTCCCAAAATTTCCGGTCCAGCGACCGGTACTGAATCGCCTCAGCCACATGGACGGATTGGATTTTTTCACTTCCCGCCAAATCGGCAATGGTGCGGGCCACCTTGAGGATGCGATCGTGGGCGCGGGCACTGAGTCCCAACGTGTCAAAGGATTGTTGGAGCAATGAACGGGATGCGCAATCCAGCTCACAGTGCCGCCGAATCCACGACGGAGGCATGGCGGCATTGTAACGGATCGATGTTCCGCCAAATCGTTCCCGTTGAGCGGCACGGGCGCGTTCGACGCGTTCCCGAATCGCTTCGGACGATTCACCAAGTTCCTCAGCGGACAGGGTCTGGTAATCGACTCGCGGCACCTCCACATGGATATCGATGCGATCCAACAGCGGACCCGAAATTTTGGAACGGTAACGTCGGATCTGTTGCGGTGTGCAGGTGCAGGTGCGGTCTTCCTCGTAACCAAAGAATCCGCAAGGACAGGGATTCATCGAACAGATCAGCATGAATTCGGCCGGATACGTGAGTGCGGCACGAGCTCGTCTCAGGGTCACTTCCCTGTCCTCCAGCGGCTGCCGGAGCACTTCCAATGCACTTTTGGAAAACTCAGGCATCTCGTCCAAAAACAATACGCCCCTATGTGCCAGGCTGACTTCTCTCAACATTATGGAAGAACATTTTTCACCTTTGATTTTCTTTTTCCAGGTAAGGAAAATAGAGATGATGTTAGTCTCTGGGATCGATGGATTGATTTGCATCTCACTCTTGCTCTCCTCTTGGTAATCGGAGGACTCATGGGCATTTTCCGTAAGGACAAAAGCCAACAGGCATCCGCTTGACATCAACTAGAGCCGGTCGCGTACCGGCTCTTCATATATCCCAGGGAGGTGATTGTGTGAGATACATAAACGTGATAGGAGCTATTATCGTGCTGGTGGCCAATATGATCGTCTCATACAACCATTCCATCCAGCTATTCCAATCAGGAGGGTTTCACGGATGGATGGCGCATGTGGCGGTGATCGGGAGTGAATGCACATTCGTGATGGGAGCGTTAAACATTGTGGTCTCCCGGTTGAAGGGAGTCTCTCCCGGAGTACCGGCGATGTTGGGAGGACTACTGGGAGTGGCGCTGGTCTCTTGGAGTAACGTGGCGGCGGGATGGGAGTACGGGATAACGGGAGTTTTGTTAGGGCTGGCAACTCCCGCTTCCCTGATTGTGGCGGAGGCGATTCTCTCCCGCGCCATTCTCCAACGGGCGGGAGAGAAAATCGGGACTCCCGCTCCCGATAATATGGTGATTCCCGCCAATGCCACTCCCACCAACGCGGGGTCTCCCGGTAGTGGTGGGTTGGGAGAGGAGGCGGGAGAAACTCCCGATACTGTAGAGTCTCCCACTCCCGCTCAAGTGGAGACGCCCACTCCCACCGAAGTGGGTTCTCCCGCTCCCACTCCCAGTAATGTGGAGTCTCCTACCAAGGTGGAGGATGGTGACGCAGCTGAGGAGATCGCCCAGGCAAAAGAAATCGCCCGCCGCTTCAAAGAAGAAAACGGGAGACTACCTGGGAGGAGAAAATTGGCGGAGATCGCGGGATGCGGTGAATGGTACGCCCGCAAGGCACTCGACGAGTTGAGAAAAACTGCTTAATGACCGTTGAAGGTAGCGGGAGAAATGTATGATCTTGTAGAATGGAATAACTTAGGGGATACGAGGAGGAACCGGCATGAGCGATAAAGAAATATTGAACGCCATTTTGGAGGCCGTTCAAAAAACGAATGCCAGACTTGACGGATTGGAAAAGAAATTTGAAAAACGGTTCGATGATATAGACGCCAAACTTGCAGACATAGAATCCAACTTTAAACGATTGGAAGAAGAAATGCATTTCGCTATCAAGAAAACCCTTGAAAACAGGGAAGCCATACGGGCTTTGACTAACATAAAAAAAATAACTGTCGGCGCGGATCATTCCGCGCCTTTTCTTTTTTGTTTGATACCCAGGATCGGCACAAAAACGATTTAACCCACTAACAGCAACTCTTTTTTCATTTGAGCTATTAGGGCGTGTCTGGTGAA
>NZ_JAFHAP010000021.1 GCF_016938855.1 Polycladomyces zharkentensis
TTCACCAGACACGCCCTAGTACGGTTGTGGTTGCCCCATCTTCTGTTCGTTCAGGGTGTGCCGTGTTCTTTTTTGTTTATTTGGAGCTGATGATCTCTGTGGTTTGGCGGTGGGGGATTATCAATCCGAGTGCCATCGGTTCATTGATTATGTGGGGCGGACTGCTGATTGCGTATCTCATTGGTATATCCGGTGGTACGTCCGACGTGTGTGACATGCCATGTATCCGAATGATCGGCGAAAACAGGTGAGAGCGGCCTGGATAGGTGGTTGGGCGTTCTTTTTTCCGGCGTTGGTTTGTCTTACGGCTTGGATTTGGGGAAATGTGCACGACCGTGGGAACATGTGCAATGGGTACGTGGTGTTCGCCGCTATTGGCGCTGTGGCATTTTTCTTGCCGCCGTCTTTTACGGCATGTGGGTGCGGGTGGAGATGGGGATTGATAAAACAAAGATTGGATAGATAGGTTCTATCTGTTTATCAAGCATAGGTTTCTGTTGCCAGCTCATATATGGGGGCTTCATGCTGTTTTCAGGTGGAGCCTTTTTTCTTTCAACTGAAAACCAGAAAATAGACTATGAATGAATTGGCAGAAAGGAGACCGATGATGGTAGACAAAGATGAACTTGTTGAACTTCTGAGACAATGGGGAGTATCGCATGCCGAGGAGTGGGCGGAACAAGAGTTGCGTGATGAACATTTTGCGGTTCTCGCGATGTTTCGATTTCTGCGACCGCTCCAACATATGCTGGATGGTTATCTTTACGGTAGTGAATACTGGGTGCAACAAACCATCGAACGGAAAGACCCTACAGCTGAAGTGTTGAAGGAAATGATCGATGCCGGAATCGCACCTGAGAAAATTGGATGGTTTGCTTATTGGATTGCCAGAGAAGCTATCAATGCAGTCCTCTATCGCTTGGACGATCCTGCTGGTGGTGATTATGATTTGCCGAATGAGGGAGAAGGATTACCCAGTTGGAGTTTGCAAGAACGTATCGAGCATAGAGAGGGGACAAAATGGACCGCCGAATTGACAGGCAGAGTGATCGGAGGCATGCATACTCTTTTCCCTTTTCATAACCCGGAAGACAAGAAGATGGAATGATTGATGAGAAACAGCACCAAAGGTCGAGAATGCTGCGATTCCGGGTGCGCCGTTTTGCCTATCGCTCCTGTTTCGCTGGGAGCGGGTCCGAATCCCGTCGAGTGTGGGGTGCTTAAGACGGGAAATCCGAACCCACGGACTTTGTCAACAACCTGAAGGTCCAACCTCGGGGCGACTGAAACGACGTCATTCTCCATCCGGATAATGTTTGGCCAAATATTCGTGAATTGCCCGGTCTGCTTGTTCCAATGTGTCAAATGTGGCAAGTTCACCGGAGAATTCCACCTGAATGCGTCCGTCGGGCAACAGGCGGCGGTCTACGGATACAGGGTCTTGGCGGAACGGTTCCATAGGGCGTTTGCTCCTTTTTGTGTCTTACATGTTTGGGAGGCGATTTTTCACTTTCCGCTTCCACCGGGACAGAATCATGGTCGCGGTCAGGTTGATCCTCGCCTCCCACTGGTTTCACCAGTCCAGCTCCATGTGCGTCATTCGGTCTGCTCTTCGACTTCTTTGTTCATCGCAGTGACGTCGGCTGCTTCGTTGTTTTGTTCATAAGCCAGTTGAATGAATTGCGCGGCATCCGTTTCCTGCTCGTCTTCCATCTCTGTGTAGCGGGGATCATTCTTTTTGATGTTCATCTTCGTGGCCTCCTTAATGGGTGATACCCATATTATGGGGAATTGGCCGAAGGATTATGAGCGATGAAGCGACAAGTGAAAAAAGGATCAATGATCGATGATCACTTTGAGCATTTGAATCTTCGCAATGGGAATCATTGACTGATGGGGGAGTCATTTTTGGAAACAGGAAATCGCGGCATCCGTATTTTATCTACATTTTTGATGATATTTGGTTTCATGGTAGCCATCCTCCGCGCCGTGCAGATCGGACTTTCCATTGGTATGCACAAGGTCTTGTGTATGCCCGTGCAAGGGTGCACGGATACGGAGATCGGTTTTTTTTACGCATTGCTCAGCGTCATGTTGCCCGGCTTGCTGTTTGCCGGCGGGTTGGGACTTCGACAAGGAAAGCTGGGGTTGGTGGTCGCTGGCCATTTATAAAATACGAGCGGGAAATTCCAGCCCTTCAGGGTTGGGATGAAAGCGAGCGTCTGAGGGAGGGGTTTTTTACCCCTCTCGCAAGTCCGACATTTTTTGTAAATACTCTTTGACTAACTTCTCAATAATCTTGCTAGCATCTGTATTTTCTTTAGCAGCTTGTAATTTTAGTTGCTTAATCACTTCTTCATCTAACGAAGTTGTGAATTTTTTGCGTGGCATTAATTTTCCCTCCTTGTCCTATTACGTATTTACGTATATAATATAGGAAAAGGAGGTGAAAAGCAAATGCACAAAGCGTTTAAATTTCGGATCTATCCAACGAGAGAACAAGTTACACTCATTAATAAATCCATTGGTTGTAGTCGTTTTGTATTCAATCACTTTCTAGCCAAATGGAATGAAACATACGAGCAAACAGGAAAAGGACTAACCTATAGTGCTTGTTCCAAACAATTAACCCAATTAAAGAAGGAACTGGAGTGGTTGAAAGAAGTAGATTCTACTGCACTACAAAACGCATTGAAACATCTGGATGACGCATTCAAACGCTTTTTCAAAAGGCAGAATGAACGTCCACGCTTCAAAAGCAGGAAAAATCCTGTTCAATCATACACCAGTCAATGCAATCATCCTAAGAAAGGGAAACCCACAATTGAAGTAGTTGGAAACAAAACCAAGCTACCAAAACTAGGATGGGTTAAGTTTGCAAAATCCAGAGAAGTAGAAGGAAAAATCCTTTCCGCTACGATTCGTCGCAGTCCATCAGGAAAATATTTTGTTTCTATCCTATGTGAAATGAACTACTGCCCATATGTTCCAGTAGATCAAGAAAAAGCAGTTGGTGTGGATCTTGGCTTGAAAGATTTCGCAATCCTTTCAAACGGTCAAAAAATCAATGCTCCCAAGTACTTCAGAAAGTACGAAAAACAATTGGTCAGATGGCAACGAACCATGTCACGTAGGCAATATGGCGGTAGCAATTGGAACAAAGCACGTTTAAAGGTTGCTAAGATCCATGAAAAGATCGTAAATGCAAGGCATGACTTTCTTCATAAAATGTCAACCAAACTGATTCACGAAAACCAAGTGATCTGTTTGGAAGACTTGCAAGTGAAAAACATGGTGAAAAATCATAAGCTGGCAAAATCAATTACGGATGTGTCATGGTCTGAGTTTGTCGCGATGCTGAAATATAAGGCTGAGTGGTACGGTAGAACCATAGTTAAAGTCGGTAAGTCCTTTCCATCCAGCCAGCTATGTTCCAACTGTGGGCGTCGCCATAAAGAGGTAAAGAACCTCAATCTAAGAGAATGGACATGCCCAGAGTGCCAAACTCACCATGACCGAGACATCAACGCATCCATCAATATCCTGCAAGAAGGTATAAGACTTTTCACCGCAGGGCTTGCGGGTTGAGCTTGGTCAATATCCTGTCAGTAGATGGGAGTTCCCAAGAATCCCACGGATTCAGCCGTGTGGAGTGTCAACACGTGTTCGACCCCATTGTAGCATTTGTCACCAGAGGTGCTTCAGTTAATATCTTGTTGCTCATTTACGCTTTTCTCTGCCTGCTTCTGCTCATTTATCTCTATCGGGAAAAAGTATTGGCATACGCCTCCATTCAGGGAAATAAGAGAAGAAATTTGTTGATCCTGTTTTGGACCTCGGTTATCATCTTGATGTTATTTGAATTAAGCGTATGAATGAAAGCCAAAATCCAATGGGAAACATGATCCAACTGCTGTGGAGCGGGCAGAGGAGGAAGTGAGGTGAAAACATGGAATCACACACCGTGATGACACATCGTGTCGATGAGTCGGAGGACGGCAAGATGGTCCGCCAGGTCCTGCGCAACCGGTTCCGGTTTTCCCGCCGCCAGTTTCGCCGATTGAAGGTGACCGATGGTGTTCGGGTCAACGGTTCATTCGCCTATTTGACCTCCCGCGTGAAGACGGGGGATGTCATCACTGTCACCCTGACGGACGAAGAACCGGTGCACATTCCTCCTCAACCCGTCCCCTTACACATCATGTATGAAGATGAAGATCTGCTGGTGTTGGACAAACAACCGGGTGTCGTTGTGCATCCGACCAAAGATTACCGGGATTGGACATTGGCCAACGGTTTGGTGCATCATTGGCGGGAAAGGGGAGAGACTCATCAGGTACGGCCGGTTACAAGGCTGGATAAAGAGACGTCGGGCTTGATCGTGTTTGCCAAGCATGCACACGCCCATGCTTTTTTATCCGGGCAGATGGCGAACAAGCGGTATAAACGCGAATATTTGGCCATCGTGCACGGCCGTGTGTTGCGGACATCCGGTACGATCGATGCCCCGATCGGTCGGGACCCCGCCCACACCAGCCGCCGCATCGTAACCCCGGACGGAGCGGAGGCGGTCACCCACTACCGGGTGGAGGCGGCTTTTTCCAAGGCATCGTTGGTACGTCTCTCACTGGAAACGGGGCGAACCCATCAAATTCGCGTCCATTTGGCGCATCTCGGTCATCCGATCATCGGCGACACCTTATATGGAAATGAGGAAGATGCGGCCATGTGGGGAATGGAGCGGCAAGCCCTGCATGCCGCGCGATTGACGCTCATCCATCCGCGCGACAAATCCTCGCGCACCTGGGAATCCCCCATTCCTGCGGATATGAAACGGCTGTTGGACCGGGTGAAACAGGCGGAAAACAAGTGAAAAACAGGCAGCAGGAATTTGGCTCCTTTCGAGAGAATGGCACACTCATTCCACGGAAAGGAGCGATACCCAGTGAGACACAGAAAATGGTTCCTCTTTGCCGCCTTGTTGATGTGCATCCTCTTGGTTCCCGGCACACCGGCAGTCGGAAAGGCGAGCGTTCCGCCTCCCGTCAAGATGGGACAGGTGAACGGGGGCGATGTATCCACCGCCACTGATCCGCCGGGAACATGGTATTTGGGAGCGACACCGCCCAATGCCGATTCCGGCAAGCCACCAATCGTATTTGTTCAGGGGTTGAACGGCACGGCCGAAAGTTGGTGGGAAGACACGGTATACCATGGCCGCAACGATATGTATGAAGACGCTTACCATGCAGGATACCGAACAGCGTTCCTGCAGTTGTGGGACGCTTCGGGTAACGGCGGTGCGAGCATGTGGGACAACGGTCAGTTGCTGGCCGAGCTGTTGCGCCAGATTTCACAATACTTCGGGCAACCGGTCAATGTGGTGGCGCACAGCAAAGGCGGGATCGATGCACAGACTGCGTTGGTGTATTACGGTGCCTCTCCCTATGTGGGCAAGGTTATCACGTTGGGGTCCCCGCATCACGGCTCGCATCTGGCCGACCTGGCTTACAGCTGGTACGCGGGGTGGCTGGCTGACTTGTTGGGGATCAAAAGTGACGGGGTATACGTTCTGCAGACGGGCTACATGGACCAATTCCGCTCTGATACGGACGGACGTCCCGAGGTGAGCCGCAATCCGTTCTACACCGCTGCGGGTACCAACTGGGGACCGTTTCCCTCCGCATTGTGGACGGGCGGAGCGTATCTGTCGGTGCATGGCAGCAATGACGGGCTGGTCAATGTATGGAGTACCCAATTGCCCTACGCGTCCCATATTTTTACGGAAAATTTCGATCACGATTTGATCCGCACCGGCTCTGCTTCATTCAACCGGATTGAACCGTTGTTGCGAACGGGTAAAACGGCGATGACGGCAGAACCGTCGGCGCATGCGTCCGCAACCAGGGATGCCGTGCAAACGGCCGCCGCCCAACAAGTGGTGCGCGGACAGTCCCTCCCGGCAGGGCAAACCGTGACGGAGACGGTACCGGTCGAATCCGGCAATGGAGAAGTGGTGTTTCACGTGATGACCGGACATGCAGGAGCACAGGTGACGCTGGAGTCCCCGACAGGTCAGATTTACAACAGTCAAAGCCCGCAATATTTCACCGGTGTCGATCAGGGTATTTTCCGCAACGCGAATGTAAGCGCTTTCCGAATCGCGCAACCCGCCGTCGGCAACTGGAAAGTAAGCATTCAAAACAGCGTGGACGACGCGTATCTGATGGCGGTCACCTATACTTCCGCATCCGGTTTGCAATATCAGATCGAC
Source organism: Polycladomyces zharkentensis (assembly GCF_016938855.1). Taxonomy (NCBI): domain Bacteria; kingdom Bacillati; phylum Bacillota; class Bacilli; order Caryophanales; family Thermoactinomycetaceae; genus Polycladomyces; species Polycladomyces zharkentensis. Next base: position 6,275 of record NZ_JAFHAP010000021.1, read on the forward strand.
CCGGTCAAGGGCAAGAACGGGGTCTTTGCGGTCAAAGTGACGCCCGCCGCGGCTTCGGCCCGCTGGGACCGTTGGAACGTCCGCGTCCGTGTCGTGCCGCCTTCGGCTCAAACGGCAGCGGCCATGAATCAGCAAAGGATGGAGATGCGCCTGGTTCCTTCACGACAGGCCGGTGGATTTGTCGGCACTTTGCCTGCCTTCACCCAAACAGGCGTGTATAATGTCACCGTCGATGTAAGCGGTTGGACCCCGGACGGCCACCCGTTCGCCCGGACCTGGATTGAATCGGTGTACGTTCCGGGAAAAACGTCCTCGATGAAACGGTGAGTTGGGTCCAGGTTGACGGGGTATGGGTGAGGTTTAGCGATTTCCGATTTCCCGTCTTCCGTAGCGACAGACAGAGTCGCTCGACGTTGTTCCAAGAGGGTGGCCGTATTTCCACGAGCGATCTTGGAGCTTGCCGAGAGGGAAAACGGCTCACCCGTAACAGGAAAGTGGTTCCACCACTTTGTCAGCAACTCTCCCCTTCCCACGAAGGGGTTTTTTTGTACCCGGAATTCCATGTGCATCGTTTATGAAAAAAGGGGAGATTTTCGGTAGAATGGAGGAGAATGAAGGAGGGAAACCGATGAGCCAACGAGTGGCTTGGGTAACGGGCGGCGCCACCGGTCTCGGGGTGATGATCGCCAAGGGACTGGCCGAAGACGGCTATCATATCGCGGTCAACTACCGAAAGAGCCGGGAAGCTGCTGAACGTTTGGTATCCGAGATTGAATCAATAGGACGGGAAGCGATGGCCATGCAGGGTGATGTGAGCCAAGTGGAGGATGTGCGGCGCATGTCGCGGTCGATTCTGGAGCGATGGGGGCGGATTGACGTGCTTGTCTGCACGGCGGGACCGTTTTTGTTCCGTCACATTCGCCTGACGGATCTCACGGATGACGAATGGCGGGAGATGGTGGACGGCAATTTGTCCGGCGTTTTCTACTGCGCCCGCGAAGTCATCCCCCACATGCGCAAGCAGCGATTCGGCCGCATTATCACGTTTGGCTTTCCCGACGTGCAAAACGCCCCGTCGTGGCCGGGGGTGTCCGCCTATGCGGCGGCCAAAGCGGGTGTCGTTTCCCTGACGCGGTCGATGGCCGAAGAGGAAGCGCCCTATGGGATTACAGTCAATATGGTTTGTCCCGGTGATATCCGTCATCCCTACAAGGAAGCACCCATCGCCGCCGCGCGGGGAAAAAAGGAACCCCGCAACCCGGTGGGGCGTCCGGGCACGGGAGAAGACGTGGCGCGGGTGGTCCGGTTTTTGGCACACCCGGATTCGGATTTTATCACCGGAGGGGTGATTCCGGTCACGGGTGGCTTTGATAACCGGGATTTTCGTTTCAGTCCGACATGACGGGTTTTTGCCGGTTGGCGTCGGACTTTGTTCATCGAACTGACAACGAAGACGTAGAAAATTACGTTATAATAGAATGGTGAATCCAAATGGGATTATCGGCGATCAAACAGCCGACCCAGTCCGAACCACAGCAACGAACCTGCCAATCCGATCACGCAACCGATCCAGCCGTACAGTTGCCACAGAAAGAGCGTCGCCGCCAACCCGACCCATCCCGTCATTCGACAGGCGAACACGGCCGCTTTTCTGTTCATATCCCTCACCTCACGTATTGATGGTACATTGTCGGGTTGAGGGAAAACAAGGAGAAGTTTCCGTGAAAAATTGTCAATTTCGCAAATGGGTTGGACTGATTCTCCCGTTCTAGTAATATAAATCATTGGTATGATAAGAATTTTTCCCAGGTTGTTCGGTGACGACAGAGAGAAAGTCACAGCCCGGCAATCCTGCACCGCAGCGCGTTCGGTGCGCGAGAGTGGAGGATTTGTCGTTATTCCCTTTTGGGTGAAAAGCCAGGTGACAGGGGGTTGGAAGGATGGACGAATTGCGACGGAGCAGCCGCAACCGGCCGCTGCGTTCCCGATCATCGCGGTCCGAAACGCCGCCGGCGCGCGCGCGTGCGGCCTCCCGGGCGAGCCGCGGGGGTCAGGGCGGCGGTGGAAAGTCGGGGATTTGGCGTTTCTTTAACTGGAAATGGCTTGTATTGGTGTTGATGACGAGTGGATTGCTGATCATCGGTGGATGTTCCGCGTTGAAGGCGTATGCCAGCACTGTTAATTGGGATGATATGAAGAACCAGGATACGGCGTCCACCCTGTATGACCAAAAGGGTCAAGAAGTGATGAAACTGGGAGAGGCGGACAAGGAATATGTCACATATGAACAAATGACCAAGGTGAATCCGGATCTCCCCAAAGCGTTCGTCAAGGTGGAAGACGTCCGTTTCTACAAACACCATGGGGTGGACTGGTTCGGTCTGGGCCGGGCCGTCGTCAAAAACATCATCACACTCCGAAAAGGGGAAGGCGGCGGGACCATCACCATGCAGGTGGCCCGGAATATCATCCTGAAAAACCGGGAAAAGACCTATTCCCGGAAGTTGAAAGAGATGGCCACGGCGATGGCCATTGAAGACCAGTTCAATAAAAACAGGATTTTGGAAGCGTATCTGAACAACATCTACTTCGGCAACGGGATCAAAGGCGTGGCGATGGCCGCCAAGGTGTATTTCGGCAAAGACATCACCAAAGTGAAATTGGAACCGGAAGAAATCGCCTTGTTGGCCGGATTGCCGAAAGCGCCGGAGGGGTACAACCCGATCTATCATGCGGACAAGGCATTGAAACGGCGGAATATCGTCTTGATGAAGATGGCGGAAGATGAAAACCTGCCGCCGATCATCCAGCCGTCCGAGGTGGACAAATACAAACAAAAGCCGTTGGGTGTCAATACCGCGAAATTCAAGGAATACAAGAAGAAAACCAAGCAGTACGATGCGTACAAGGAATATGTGATTCGCGAACTGAAGGAACGGTATGACATCAGCGAAACCGAATTGGCGACCGAGAATTATAAAATCTACACCGGTTTGAATCCGAAAGCGCAGGAGGCCGTAGAGAAAGCAGTCAAGGACGATCGGCTTTATCAAGGGCATAAGGAATTAGATGCCGGTGCGACGATGGTCAACCCGAAAAACGGGCTGATCGAAGCGATCGCCGGTGGGCGGTTCTACAAGCCGACGTTTAGAATTCGTTCAATCGATCCGCACCAACCGGGATCGTCGATCAAACCGATCACTGTGTATGCACCGGCGATCGACTTGAATGACGATATCAACGAGTACGCGATGATTCCGGATGAGCCGGTTTCCTACGGCGGATGGACACCGGAAAACTATGAGAAGAAATATTACGGTCTCGTCCCGATGCGGGATGTTGTGGCCGAATCGATGAACGCGGCGACGGTATGGATTTTGGACAAAAAAGTCGGGTTGGAAAAGGCGCTGAAATACGGTCGGAAAGCCGGCCTGTCCCTGAAGGAACGGGATAAGGGATGGTCGCCGCTTGCATTGGGCGGATTGACTGATGGCGTGACGACAGTGGAAATGGCACAAGCCTACTCCGCATTGAACAACAACGGCGTGATGAATGAGGCCCATGCCGTGGAGAAAGTGTTGAGTGCGGACGGAGAAGTCGTAGAACCCGAAAAAGAAGTGAAAAAGAACGTCCGTGTATATTCGAAAAAAGCGGCATGGTACACCACCCGGATGTTGTTGTCCGTTGTCTCCGGTGAGGGTGTGACTCACGGCAACACCGGGAAATTCGCCAAACTGGACAACGGTCAACCGGTGGCGGGGAAAACGGGAACGACACAAAACGGCAAAGACGCGTGGTTTGTCGGCTACACGCCGAAGCACGTGTTGGCGGTCACCATTTTCAACCCGCCGAAAGGCGAACAAGTGGAGTTGACCGGCGGGAAATATCCGGCGAAAATGTTCAAGGCGATTATGGAAGATACGATGGAATCCAACAACGAGCGGATTACGGCGTTTGAGCCGCCGCCGGGTGTGCCGGAACCGACACCGCCGTTCCAGTTGATGGCCGTCAGCGTGAGTGCGCAGTATGACCAGGCGTCGCACGCCGTCCATCTGAGCTGGAACGCGCAAAATGATCCGCGTGCCAAATACCGTGTGGAACGCTCCGAGGATCAGGTCAACTGGCAGCCGTTGGGTGAGGTGCAAGGCGGTTCGTTTACGGATACCAGCATCCAAGTGCCGCAAGCCGGCGGAGACGGCGGCCTGATCGGTGGACCCACGACGACACCGCAACCGAAAACCTATTTCTACAGAGTCGTCGCCATCGACACGAAAACCAACCAAGAGCTGCCGTCCAACGTGGCTACGGTACAGGTGACGCCGGATCAGCCGCAAACGCCGCCGCCTGACCAAGGGAACCCGCAAGGCAACCCGCAGGGCAATGATCAGGGCAATCAGCAGGGGAACCCGCAAGGCAATGACCAAGGTCAGGGTCCCGGCGGATTCCTGGGTGGCCCGGACGGTCAAGACGGTACGAACGCGGGCGGTCCTGGCGGTACGGATCAAGGTACCACCGGTGGAACGGATCAAGGTGGAGCCGACCAAGGGAACGACACCGGAACCGATCAGGGCGGTCAAGGCGGTAATGGTGGCAACGGTGGCAACGATGGCCGCAATGGCGGAGACGGTGGTTTCATCGGCTGACGCTAACCGTTTGAAAGGACCGGCGAGAAAGCCGGTCCTTTCTTGTTGACACAATTCGTCTCTCCGATCTCCCGTCTCCTTTCACAGCGATGGCTGAAGTCGCTCGACGGGAAATTGGGATCCGCTATTGACAAGAGGGTGGCCATTTTCCCATAAGCGACCTTTAGCTAGCGAAACAGGAGTGAGAGGGCAACTGTCACACCGAAATCGTGTGGCTCAACTACACTTTCAGCAATCTCAAGGACCGGTACAAAAGCCGGTCCTTTTTTCATTTGTTCTAACCCCGTTTTCCTGCCCATAGACTAGTCCTGAAAGGGACGAGTCGCGGGGAGTGAGCGGGATTGGGAAATCGTGTGATGGCAGCGTGCCGGATCGGGTTTACCTATATCGGTACGGTGGTGGGCGCCGGGTTTGCCTCTGGACAGGAAATCATGCAATTTTTTACGCGTTTCGGCTCACAAGGCATATGGGGCATCGTGGCGGTCACCCTGATGTTTTCATGGCTGGGCACCCGAATGATGGTGATGGGGGCGCGGTTGAAGGCTTCCTCATATGAAGAGCTGAACCGGTTTCTGTTCGGCCCCCGGTGGGGGAGATGGATGAACGGATTCGTGGGGCTGGTATTGTTCGGCGTTACGACGGCGATGATGTCGGGGACGGGCGCCCTGTTCAGGGAACAATTGGGGTGGTCGTTTCACGTGGGTGTCATTCTGACGGCTGTGGTGGCCTTCGCTGTGATTCTTCGTGGATTGGATGGGATTCTTTCCGTCAATTCGCTGATCGTGCCGATGATGTTCCTTTTTACCGTACTCGTGGCGATCAACGGTTTGGGGCGGCCGGAGGCGGTCGGGTGGCTGACGGCATCGCATCACGGCGGCGGGCAGTGGTGGTTGTCCGCGTTGACATATGTGGCGTTCAATCTGGCCATGTCTCAAGCGGTGTTGGTACCGATGGGCAAAGAAGTGGCCGATGAGCGGCTTCTCGCGGCGGGAGGATGGATCGGCGGAGTGGGATTGGGTGTGATGCTGTTGGCCAGTCATTTTGCCATGACGTTGGAGATACCGGAAATTCTTCAAAGGGAAATCCCGATCGCGATGGTGATTGCTGCGTTGGGCACCGTGATGAAGGCCTTTTTTCTGTTGGTGATGTGGGGGGAGATTTTTACCACCCTGATCGGCAATGTGTACGGTTTGGCCGCCCATCTGCACGAATATCTGCCTTTTCGCATGAATACGATTATGGCCGGCATTTTCATCGCTGGTTATGTTTGTTCGCTGATCGGGTTTCCCGCTCTGGTTGGATATGTCTATCCGTTGTTTGGCTACTGCGGACTGGCGGCGATCGGGCTGTTGGCATTGAGACCGTATCCCCGCTGGTGAGGAGGCATTGTCATGGGAACGCTCATCATTGCACTTGTCGCTTATGGGATCGGCATGTTCCCCGTTTACGGATGGTGGATGGGAAAACGAATCCATGGGGAAGCGATCATGCATACCGGTCCGTTGCAGGATATGGTACTGTGGGCGGGATTGGAAATGACCAAAGGTGCGTTGGCCGTGCTGATCGGATGGGCGACGGGCGGATGGTTTGCTGCCAGCGTGGCGGCATTGATGGTGGTGGTGGGCAGCTTGTATCCGGTTGTCCCCGCTTTTCGCGGCGGCGGGGGAATGGCGGTGGCGGCCGGAGCGCTGTTCGTGTTGAGTCCGATGCTGGTCGTGGCGGGCATCTTGATTTATTTTGTCAGTTTGTTGTTGACGCGGTATCTGGAGATTTCCACGTCGCTGGCCACTGTGGCCGTGATGATTCTGTCGGGTGTGATTTCTGCGCATATGTACGTCATCATCGTCGCCGTTTGTGTGGGGGCCCTGATTCTGTATCATCAGCCGAAGCATCGTTTTGGCAGGCACCGTGCGCGTTTTCGCGGGTGGAAGAACCTCTTTCGCTTCCGTCGGTGATACCATGAGGAAGAAAAGAGGGGGAACCGCCGTGGAGTGGACAGGCTATTTGCGCCCCTTGCAACATGAAGTGGCCGAGCCGATCACGTGTTTTGCCCGGTGGGGGAAACGAACGCCCCGGCTCAACGATGGGACGGGGCGAACAACCTGCATCACGTTTCTCCGGGAAAAGCTTGCCGCCATTGTAACAACGGTGATTGTGATCCATTGACTTTTTAAAGAAAAAGTCGCCTGAAAGCACACGGTGCCCATAGGAAGTACCCTTGTATTTCAATCGTGGGATGAAAGGCGGCGTTGCCCGGCATCCCCTTTTGGGGATGGTAAGGGCAACCAATTTGCTGTATAATCGAACGTACGAGCGGTGCTCATCCCACTGGTAGTGGGTTTGTTCCTGTGTACGTCATGGTATGAGGTTCCAGTGGCGAACCAATCACTTCCACTGGGTAAAACCATGAGAGTGAGTGAAAAGGAACTGGCGTACTGGTAATACCACGGGCACTTCCGTTGGTCGCAGGTACGCCGCCCAAGCGGGTACCTGCAGCGTTGTTGTAGAACTGCTTGGGACGGGGTGATGACACACCCCTTAGCTTGAGGGTTGCCTGAAACAGAAATGGACTGAGGGCGTTAACCACTCAAGAATCCCACGGCGACCATAGGGAGTGCCTGTGGTACTTTAGCCGTGTGGAGTGTCAAAGGTGCAGCTCCACCCTGACTTTGTAGCCGCTGTATTTCCGCATGTTGATGACTCCGTTTTCCAAGATCATATACTGAGCTTTGACACCGATCAGCTTCCCCTTAATATGTTCCTGCTTGTCCAAGGATAAAGATGTAATTTTGTCGGGAATCTGCAAATGTGGATACTCAAAAGTCCAAACATCATGTGACTCAACGAAGTATCCCAGATACTGGGCAGGGATTTTGTTTTTCATGTCGGAACGAACAGCCGATAAATCCTTGTCTGCGATTTGGTTTTTCAGCATCCTGCGCCAATTTGTTTTGTCATTGATGAATTGGGACAGGTGATATTCTATTTCCCCGGCGGTTTTTCGGTCAGGCACCTCCGCTATGGGAACGGCAGCCACTGCCCCTTGATCGATCCAGCGTTTGATCATGTTCGGTTTTCTGGTAATCCCCACTTTGATATCATCGCTTAGGGCAAGATAAACGATATGGGGTTGCATGCAGTGAGATCGACCGAAATCTTCATCACGGCACGTTCCCTTATGAAAATGGCAAAGATGAGGTTTCACGATGCAAATATCATTTTCGGCCCGATCCCGAAAGCACGGAAAGCACGATCCGCTGTTAAACGATTTTTTGATTTTTCGCCCGCAATAAATACAGGATATTTCTCCGAGGTAGTTGATTTCAATGGTTTTCCCCAAGTAATCATTGAGCGGGATTTCCTCATGATCCAGTCTCAGAAGGTATGATATCGGCGTATTGTATTGGTGGCCAAGTGGCCGAATATGTCCGGTAAGTATCATAATCAAACCCCTTTAACTATTCTTCGGTAACCGTGGATGAACATCAAGGTTGAAATCTATTTCTTTTTGCTGTCTTTTCTCTTAGTATACACTACCTTTTTCAGAGCGTTTTTAGGTAAAGCGTTTTTTGTTTGGGATCGTCTGTTTTGTGGTATCCGTCTCAAACATGACTTTCGGGATCACTTTGTGACGCGCTTTGGCTCGTGCACACGCTTGTTTGATTTCTTTCTCAGCTTTTTCTATTGACGGACATTTTGCGGATCGTCCATAAATGTCTGTACGTCAAATACGTATAAAGGCGTTCCTTTTGTTGCTCCAACCGTGATCGTCAATCATCTTCCTGCAAATGTTGTTCCGCGCTTTTATCATCGTGTTCCACTTGTATTCGTTCCGGCATTTCCCAAGAAGATTCAATCGTTTTTCTTCTGCTACTCAATTCGGGTGGACTTGTTGCAAGCAGCATGAATACACCGCAAATGTCACTTTTGTTCCGGTTGTCTTGCCTGACCATAGCCCGTCCACATTTACCACATTTCATCATACCAGCAGGAGGTTTTTTGATGCCACAGATGCTTTTATTCAATTCCAATTGACACTCCACACGTTTGAAGACGCGGGATTCTGGCGTCCGCAGTCCATCCACAATGGCTTCGTCCAAGCCTGGTAATTTTCGTTTCACGAGTTTTTGGTCGCATCGTCGTTTTCAGTGTTTTCTAACTTCCCGACTCGATTGCACCAAAATTCTGTTTTTACTTGCGAGAGAAACAAAGCCTTCCCAATCTGACGTTGCTTTCATCCCAACACTGAAGGAGTGGGTTTTCCCGCTTGTTCTTTATAAACGCCACGCGCTCCGTGCAAGTATGAAATCCTGCGTCAACCATGATATCGATATCGACCTTGGAAAACATGATCACAAAAAAAGATGACGAAAACTAAATAAGGTACTCCAGCCTCCTGTATCTGGTGACCACGATGAGCGGTCTTTTTTATTCATCATGATGATGAAATATTGGTTCGTGTATCACCACATTGCTGATTTACTTGCCCTTCCGGGATAAAGAGGGCCACCTCATTCGGATCTTGACGTTGTTTAAAGACTCTTTTTTTCCGTTGACATTTCTCCGATCGTGATGCGACGTACAGACCGTTTGGCAACCTTCTGGCAAGAATGAACCGTTTTTTGGTGATAAGATGATATCAGGGATGGTTGAAGATGCTTCATTCATCGCAATATGTGGGTGTTTGGCGCAGGGACAAAATGAGATGATCAACGGAGGTGATTTTCCCGGTCACTGACGCTCATTGCTATCCCCCGCTCCGTTCCCGAGGTTCGGAGTTAGTCCGAACAATCCCGGCTGAGAGGGTAGTGCAAACAACCCTCTACCAGGGCACCAGTCCAAAATACGAAGCCAACTTCTCTTGATAGTGACCTGGCGGCCGTTTCCTTATCTTGGATGGCGGTTGAGGATGTACGCAAAACCACAAATGGCGAGCCATGATTCGCGGACCCATTCCCACAAGCAAAGGTACTTACAGATTGGCATTCGGTGCTATGAGAGATTCAAGAAGAAATAGTTAGTGAGCTTAAAAGGCTGTAAGCAAATTGAAGAAAGAGTAAAATGATCAATGGGTTCCCAACATGTTGAGGGAAAAAGTATAGATCCGTTCAAAAGGAATAGATCGTATGAATGACTTACATAAGGAAATATCAGGATATTGGGATAAAGATGATCTGGTTACAATCAGCCGTGAACTACTTGACCCATTCGATTTGGCATATGATACCAAAATAGTGCTTTCATCCATTGGATTGCCAATGAATGTAGAAGAAGTGAAGGAACATCCATTTTATATCAATTTTTATCACGAGCCAGAGATGGGGTTATATTGTGGAGATGACTATATCATTATAGGCGACAACGAAAGCAGCAAAATCGGTATTCATAAAAAAACCGGGAATATCCATTTGATTGAGGAAACCCCAGCCGCTTGTGTACAAATCAGATTTATCAATTCAGATATAGCCAAATTCCTTATGTTTTTAAAGGTATATTTGAGTTATCGACCTCAATTGGTGGATGCTATGGGAGAGGATGATGAAAAAAAGTTATTCGCCATCGTTGATCACATCAAACAACGCATGAATCAAATGGATTCAAAAGCATTATTAGATGCAGAATCATATTGGTCGGTTATACTTGAACAAGTTGAAGATGGATTGTCGTGTTGATGTAAACGAACGATACATTCGGTTTCCAACCCATATAAAGAGGATGTATGGGGTAAGCCCTCAACCGAGGGACAGGCATATTGAAAAACCCAGCGGTTTTTTCCGCTGGGTTTGTCCTTTCGTTTACTCCGTTGCTGGTGGACGTTAACCAACAGTATAAGGGGATTCAAATGGATCATCATATCCAAAAGCTTGTCAAGCAAGCGATTGACGAAGAAACAAGAGACGACGATCAAGCAGTTTCGGACTCTCTTCCAATCCCCATTTCACCCTGATGGCAAATTTGTATTGTTGGAAGTAAGAGGACATGATGGGGATTTTGGTGTTTCCAGTACACTAATGTATTCGTCGATATGGTTCGTTGATATGGTTGAACGGGATGCCGAGGGCGGCCATTGATCGGTATCACTCTTTCACCGGTACATTCCTTCACACAGTTAACTCCATGCGGGAGTATCCTTTTCTTCCGGGTTGTGGTTTTTTTATGCCGCTTGCAGTATCCTTTTTGATCAGTCCGATTGAGTATCGATTCAGAGAGCAAAATTGAAGTTACGGACAAAATGCTCATCGAAGCGTACTTTTCCGCATCCTGGGCTGAAAGTTCAAAGCGGGCCTTTCTCTCTTCTTTGCCGAGTGCGGATCGGGCTTCCGGGAATGCGATGCGGATGATAAGGATCAACGCTCTTAATCCCAGTCTCCACCAATGTGAAATCGCTTTCACGGCTGGTGGTTTCGTGTAACTTAAAAATATCGAAACAATTTTTTTGAAAAAACTGTTCCGCTTTATTTGAAAAGGGTATATAATATAGATGTGACACCGGCGAACGTAATAAGAAACAACGGCTAGTTTCAAACAGCGTCCTGTAATTTAACGCAATCCCCCCTTGCAATTCACCTTATTTCAATTGATACAAGTTTGACCCCCTTGAGCGAAAAGGGTCGGCAATGCAGCCGACCCTTTTCGCTGTGTTTCTCTCACTGCGGTTTCACTTCAGATTCTGACGCAAAAAGCGGGCCGTCTCATCCAACACTTGATCCAGGTAAGGAGTTGTGCCGCGGAACGGGTGGACACAACCAAAAGTGTGATCCGCCCCTTCGATGATGACCAGCCGGGCCTGCACGGCGGCGTTGGCGAGTTGCTTGGCCGCAGTGAGCGGTACGGAGCGGTCGTCACTCCCGTGCAGGATCAGCAGGGGACGTTTGAAAGACGGGAGCCGTTTCAGGATGTCGAATCGCTCACGGTTGCGTTCCAGATCGTCCAATACCTCCCGGTGAATCGGCATCGCTTGTCCGGTGCGGGCGTTGGGAATGGTGGCGACGCCTTTTTCGCGGATTTCCCGCCTCAGCTCATCGGAGAACAGGTCAACACGGGCAACGCTGTTCCACAACACGACAGCCCCGATCTCCGGATGATCCATCGCGAAGATCAGGCTGTTCCCTCCACCGCGACTGTGCCCGACAAGGGCAATTTTACTGGTGTCCATCGCCTCACGCAAAGGTACGTCTCCCTGTAACAGCCGATCCAGGAGGTATGTCAAATCCTCCTGCTCACGGGAATACGTATTGCGGGCGAACTTGTCCAGTTCGTCGAATTCTTCCAGGTTTTCACCCACCCCGTTCATGGAGAAATTGAAGGTGATGACGGCAAACCCCCGTTCTGCCAAAACATGGGCAGCATGCGGGAAAAAGCCCCAGTTTTTGAATCCCTTAAAACCGTGGCACAAAATAATGACCGGGAGCGGCGATTCGGTCGTTGTGGCATAAACGTCTCCGCGGATGATGCGGTTTTCCTTTCCCAAATCCCATGTGAATGTGCGATGTTCCATCTCTTGCGGCGCAAATGGTAAGGTTGCGCCTGTACCCTCCTTTCCGCGATCGGCTTCCCAAGGCGTGTCTCATCATTCTGTAACCGGGACACATGTTTTCCCAGGCGGCGACTTACCAAGACCCGGCAGAGCGAAGACCCGGAAAGCGCAGCAATTGAATCGCGGGCAAATTCCTCTAAGAGAAGCGTACTTTGCCCGCGCCCTGCGCTCACCGGGTCGGAGCGGCCATGAGCCGCTTCCCCGCAGGGCGCAGGTGGAGCGAGCCGGGAAGCAATGTGGACCGTTTTTGCCGGACACGCCGTAAACAAACATCATTTCGCATCAAAACCGTCCATTTCCTCTTTCCCGCGAGTGCCGTTCACCAAACAAGGGGGATGGTCATAAGCCCGACGAAATGTTAAAATTCGGGTACAGCGATTTGCTGACCGACAAGTGAATAGGCGAAAAGGTCCTTTATCCGAAACGGATAAAGGTGAAAAGGGAAGACCGGTGTAAATCCGGCGCGGTCCCGCCACTGTGAGTGGGGAGCGCGGTCGCACGATGCCACTGTCCCCAAGGGGATGGGAAGGCGCGACCGAATGCGGTGATCCACGAGCCAGGAGACCTGCCTTTTCGCGGTCACTTGCGATTCTCCTTCGGGGTGTGAGGAGGAGCGCAACACTCGCGTGCGCGTTTTCCAGCATGCGGTATGCGCGAGAGGATTTCCCTGACCTCGATGGAGGCGGGGTTTTTTTATGTTGGTGAAGGAAGGAGAGGGACTGGATGAAGAGATGGTATGGTTGGTTGTTGTCGTTGTTGTTGGTCATGACGATGGGATTGGCCGGTTGTTCACAGGCACCCCAACCGCACGCTGATCATAATGGAAAACAAGGTGATTTCCCGGTTACCCTCAAGGATGCATCCGGACAAAACGTAACGATCAAACAGGAGCCCCGGCGTATCGTTTCGTTGGTTCCCAGCACAACGGAAATCGCGTTTGCTTTGGGGCTGGACAAAAAGATCGTCGGCGTTTCCTCCTTGGACAATTATCCGGCGGAAGCAACGAAAAAGGAAAAAGTGGGCGATTTGAAGATCAACGTGGAAAAAGTGGTGTCGCTGAAGCCTGATCTGGTGCTGGCCAATCCGATCAACGGCCAGGATACCATCGGCCAATTGCGGAAACTGGGGTTGACGGTCGTGGTGGTGGACGGTCAAAGCCTCAAAGGTGTAGAAGATTCCATTCTCTTGGTGGGCAAAGCGACAGGTGCCGTGGACAAGGCTCGTCAGGTAGTCGCAAAGATGGAACGGGAGAAAAACGAAGTGACGAAAAAGGTGGCTTCCATCCCGGCCGACAAACGGGTCAAAGTGTGGATTGAGCTGGACCCGACATTGTTTACCGCCGGTTCGGGCACCTTTATGGACGAGCTGATCCGTTTGGCCGGAGGGAACAACGTGGCCGCAAGCCAAAAAGGATGGCCTCAAGTGTCGGCGGAGCAGGTGGTCAAGTGGAATCCGGACGTGATCATCGCCACCTATGACACCGGCGGCAATAAAGCGGTGTCGCAAATCGCCTCCCGTTCCGGGTGGGCCGGGATCAACGCCGTGAAACAAAAACGGATCGTCACGGTCAACCCGGATTTGGTCAACCGGCCCGGCCCGCGGGTCACGCAAGGGCTGAAACAGATCGCGCAAGTGTTGTATCCGCAAGTGTTTGGTGCGAAACAGTAAGGGAAGTATGATGGGGAGAAAGCAAATGTGGTGGTTGGCGGGTCTGGCGGGACTGCTGACGTTGACGGTGGCCGTGGCCGTTTCCGTCGGCAGTACGCCGATCCCGCTGGCGGATGTATGGCGGATTCTGGGGCGTGCGTTGCCCGGAGTCGGTTCGATGGTCCAACCTCCGGGCGACCCGTCTGTCGAGACGATTGTGCGATCCATTCGGTTGCCGCGGGTGTTGCTGTCCGTACTGGTCGGGGCATCGCTCGCCATGGCGGGTGTCGTTTATCAGGCGTTGTTGCGTAACCCGTTGGCCGATCCGTACATTCTCGGTGTCTCGTCCGGCGCGGCGCTCGGAGCGGTCGTTGCGCTCCTGACCGGATGGGGAGCGGCTTGGCTGGGTGGTTGGAACGTACCCGCACTCGCGTTTGTCTGCTCCATGGTTGCATTGCTGGCCGTATTGCAATTGGCCAGAGTCGGTTCGCAGATGCGGCCGGAGACGCTCATCCTGTCCGGTGTGGTCGTACAGGCATTTTTCGGTGCGGTACTGACGTTTTGCATCGCGTTGTCGGAAGAGCAGCTGCAACAGATCCAGAGCTGGTTGATGGGCAGCTTTACCCTGCGGGAATGGGAACACGTCACCGTGGTGGTACCGTTTCTGGCCATCGGTACCGTGGTGTGCTGGTGGTTCAGCCGGGAGTTGAACCTGTTTGCGTTGGGCGATCGGGCAGCGGAACATCTCGGTGTGTCGGTCGGAATGGTGCGCGGACTGTTGTTGGTGACGGCATCACTGGTAACCGCCGCGGCGGTGTCCGTATCAGGGACGATCGGGTTTGTCGGGTTGGTCGTTCCACATGTGATGCGCATATTGTGCGGTCCCGATCATCGTTGGCTGATTCCGTTGTCCCTGTTGGCAGGCGGGGTCTTTCTGACGGGGGCCGATCTGTTGGCCCGGGTGGTGTTGGCGCCCCGTGAATTGCCGATCGGGGTTGTGACCGCGTTTGTCGGCGCGCCGTTTTTCGCATGGTTGTTGAGAAAGCATCTCCGTTCCCGCAGAGGGGAGGGGTAGTTGGTGATAGCGGCTCGAAAAGTGGGCAAACACTACGGCGAACGCAGCGTGTTGGCCGAAGTGAGTTTGAATGTCGGCCCCGGTGAGATGGTGGGCATCATCGGTCCCAATGGATCGGGCAAAACCACGCTGCTCCGGTTGTTGTCCGGTGAGGAACGCCCGGATACGGGTACCGTGATGTGGGAAGGCCGTCCGCTTGCAGATTGGTCGATCAAAGAACGGGCGCGTCGAATCGCCCTGCTCCCCCAGGAAGGATTGCCCCCGCTTGATTTCACCGTGGAGGAAGTGGTCATGATGGGCCGTCACCCTCACCAGGGTTGGCGGCCGTGGATGACGGAGCGGGATCGCGCACTGGTCGAGGAAATATTGGCCGATACGGACCTGCTTTCACACCGACGGCGACCTGTCTCGGTATTGAGCGGTGGTGAACGGCAACGGGTGGCGATTGCGCAGGCGATGGCGCAACAGCCCCGGTTGTTGTTGCTGGATGAGCCCACGACTTATCTGGATGTCAGGCATCAGTTGGGCATGCTCGACCGGATCGTGAGATGGAAACGGAAAGATGGGTTGTCCGTTGTCATCGTGTTGCATGATTTGAATCTGGCGGCGCAATTCTGTGATCGGTTGTTGTTGTTGAAAAATGGTCGGGTCATTCGGGAAGGGACAGCGGAGCAGGTGATCCAGGCGTCGGTGATCCGCGATGCTTACGGAATCGATCCGGTGATGGTACGCCATCCGTCTGCCGGTGTGCCACAGGTATTGCTGCAGTCGAAGGAGAAAGGATTTGAGACCGGATCTTGCGGACAGCCGCTTTCTGTTTCTGCTCCATAGGGCGTGTCCGGTATGGATTACAACGGCTGTCTTCGGGCGCCCTTCTCCCTCTCGTTACCCGCATGGTGAGCCAATCCTTGGGGAAGAAAGGTTCCTAGCCGGAAAATGGTCGCCCTGTTTCTCGGCAATCTACGGGGTATTGGGTTTCACGCCTGATGTGTTGGTCCGAACGGTGAACCGCTAATGGAGGAGTGAAGATCATGCGCATCTATACCCGTACCGGAGATGAAGGAAAAACCGGTGTGATCGGCGGACGGGTGGACAAGGATGACATCCGTGTCGAAGCGTACGGTACGATTGATGAGTTGAATGCGTTTGTCGGTGAGGCGATCGTCCGGATGAACACGGAGAAACACGCGGACATGATCCGCGATTTGACTGAGGTTCAGCACGAACTGTTCGACGCCGGCAGTGATTTGGCACAGGTGGGAAAAAAGCGACAGTACAAAGTGACATCCGACATGGTGACCCGTTTGGAGGGATGGATTGACCGCTACATGGAGGAAGCACCGGAAATCCAACGGTTTATCCTGCCCGGCGGATCACCCGTTTCCGCAGCGCTTCATCTGTGTCGCGTGCTGGCCCGGCGAGCCGAGCGCCGCGTGGTGACGCTGTGCCGCGAGCAGGAAACCAATGACGAGGTACGCCGTTATTTGAACCGTCTATCCGACTTTTTCTTCGCCATCGCCCGCGCGGCCAACGTGAGGGACGGTGTGTCCGATGTGGAGTACAAACGGGGAGGACAGGTGTTTCGATAAGGGGACAAGCGGAGTTCGGCAGAGGGCTGGGAATTCCGGGGCTGCGCTCATAGATGGACAGAGTGTGGCTGGACATTCCGTAAGGGCGCGATGTTTTTCCAAGCGAGCGAAGACCTGTGCCCTGATCGAACGGGGACTCGGGTAGTGCAGGATTGAAATCGCGGGCCATCTCATCAAAGCGAAGCATATTTTGTCCGTGTCCGGCGCTGGCCAAATCGGAGCGGTCATGATTTGTTTACCTGCAGGGTGCAGGTGGAGCGAGCGGGAAAGCGATATGGACAGGTATTACCGGACGCACTCCGGGAAGGAAGGGAATCGAACACGCCCGGTTCCGCCCAGTTGGGTATACTGGTAACGGACAATCTATGGGGAGGGTTTCAGATGGCGAAGTTGAAAATGTACTGGTACCCCCGTTGCGGCACCTGTCGGAAAGCAAAAAAGTTTCTGGAGGAGCGGGGAGTGCCCTTTGAAGAGCAGCATATCGTCGAGAATCCGCCCAGCCGTGCGGAGCTGGAAGAGCTGGTTCGCAAAAGCGGCCTGCCCGTACAGAAGTTTTTCAATACAAGCGGACAAAAATACCGGGAGCTCAATCTGAAGGAAAAGTTGAAGACGATGAGCGACGATGAAAAGCTGGATTTGCTCGCCAGTGACGGCATGTTGATCAAACGGCCGATCGTCACCGACGGCGAACGGGTCACGGTGGGCTTCAAGGAAGAGCAGTTTGAGGAAAATTGGGTGAGATGAGGTTACCCGCCGCCTGATGAGGGCGGCGGTTTCCTTCTCCGCTAGATTTTGCGCGCCATCATCACATTGACCGCATGTCGGTGCGGAATGCCGCCGGAGTGTGTCATCGCTTTGTAGTGGGCAAACGTGTCGGGGCGCATCCGGGGCGGAAGATAGTGCAGGACCCCGATCGAATAGACGGCATCCACCTTCGTATCCATACGATGGGATAACAAATCCGCTCGAACGGTGGTGAGGGCCACACCTTCCGTTTCCGCCCACTGTTTCGCTTTTTCCAACCCCGCCTGAGACAGATCGACTGCTATCACGTTCAGCCCTTTTTTGGCGAAATAGACGGCATCCCGCCCTTCACCGCAACCCAGATCCACAACAGTTTTCCCCTGCACGGATGGAAGGGATTCAAGCAGACGGTGAGCCAATCGGTTGGGTTCGGTTCCCCAGTAAAAACCGGGTTGTTGATACAGTCGATCCATTTGTTCGGGATGCACAGGCGATTCCTCCTGTTGGACGGGTTTTTTCGGGATGCTGACTCTTCTCTTCCGGGCAGGACCCTGGAGTAAAGTGTTCACTACTTCAAATCAGCGAAATCGGTTTTCCTCGCGCGGTCTTGCCAACCATACATGCAGCATGGGGGTCAACGCTCGGAATTGAACGTCATATCCCCGTGATATCCACCATTGGCACAGCCATTCCAGGCGAACGTAGTATTCGGACGCCATCTCCTTCAGCACGTCTGTTCTGCCCGCCCGGCGAATCGTCTCTTTCCAGGCGTGAAACGTCTCGTCGCTCTCGATCATCCAATCGACCATACCGACCCTTCCGCCCGGACGCAAAACCCGACACATCTCCTCCAATGCCAGCGCTTTTTGTTCCTCGCGCAAATGATGAAATGCAAAGCTGGTGACGACGAAGTCGAAAGTGTCGTCCGGGAAAGGAACGGCCAAAAAATTGCCCAGTTTGGTCGTCATTTCGGGGAATTTCTCCCGGCAGCGTCGCAGCATTTCCGCAGACTGATCCACGGCGGCCATCCGGATTCCGTTTGCGAGAAACCGTCCGCCCAGATTGCCTGTTCCCGCCCCCAGGTCCAATCCGCTTTCCCCCGGTCGGGCATCGATCCACTCGGTCAGCGTTTGCAAGGCGTTGTCGTATTCTGCATACAGATCCAGCGGATCATTTCTTTCCACGCGTTGGTCAAACGTTTCCGCCTGTCGATCGAACGCCCATCGGTCTTGCCACTTTAACCGCCATTGTTCCCGCTCTTGCCAACGGCGTGTGAGGCGGTACCAATCATCCCAGGAAGGGGCCTGGTTTTGTTCCCCGTTTTGAATCATCCGCTCGATGATCTCCAATTGATGCTTGAGTCGGACCCACTCGGTGAATGTGGCGGCCCGTTGCAGTTCCAGGTAGCGGGTGACAACATGTTCTTGACCGCGGTCCACCTCGGCCAGCACTTTTTTGATCTCACTGACGGTCATGCCGATGCGGCGCAACGTGACGATCGTTTGCAGACGCCATGCCTCCTCCTCGGTAAAAGTACGGTATCGGTTATCCGGTTCTTTGGGTGGTGCGATCAGCCCCTTTTCCTCGTAATAGCGGATGGCGCGCGGCGTGATGCCCAACCGTTCCGCCATCTCTTTGATCTGCATCCTTCTCACAGGAGATCCCTCCCGTTTTCATCTTAAAGGTTGACGCCGCGTGAAGGTAAAGGGTATGTACCATCGGTTTCCGGTCAAAATGAAAAGGGAAATGGCTAAAAAAGGATGGATGGTCAATGGTACAAACGGTTGCAGATCACGTCGTGTCGCAATTGGTCGAATGGGGAGTGCAACGGGTGTACGGCGTGTTGGGGGATGGCAATCTGGCGTTGCTGGATGCGCTGTCCCGCCAGCGCAAGGTGCAGTATATCGCGTGTCGGACGGAGATGACGGCGGGGTTGATGGCATCGGCGGAAGCCAAATTGACGGGCAACCTGGGTGTCTGTACGGCCACCAGCGGTCCCGGTGCGGCTCTTTTGCTTGCGGGGTTGGGTGATGCCGCATTGGACCAGGTCCCCGTGTTGGCCGTCACCGGTCAGGTGCCGCGAGAGAAACTGGGGACAGGGGCCAAGCAGGAACTGGATCAGCAATTATTGTTTCAGCCCGTCGCGTCCTATTCCGCACTGGTGGCGGATGCTCACGGAATGCCGCTGCAATTGCATTTGGCGATGCGGACGGCGGTGGAACAGGGAGGGGTGGGCCATTTGTCCGTTCCGAAAGATGTATGGAGCATGCCGGTTTCCGACGCTGTTTTTCCCCTGCCACCGGCCAAATGGAAACCGGAGGTTTCCGCGCGTGATGTGAGGACGGCGGCGGAGTGGCTCAACCAATCCCGGCGCCCCGTTTTGCTGGTTGGACGCGGAGGAGAACGGGCAGGCCAACAGATTGCGGCGATGGCAGAACGGCTGGATGCACCGGTGATCGCCACCATGCCGGCACGACCGGTGATTCCCAACGACCATCCCTTGTTTGTGGGGGGATTGGGACAGGCGGGCAGTGAACCGTCCACGGTGTTGCTCAATGAAGCGGATGTTTGTCTTGTATTGGGAGCGACTTGGTGGCCGAAAGCGGAAGTGCCCCGGCAGATCCCCATCATCCAGGTCGACGCCGATCCCCGTGCCATTGGACGGGTCGTACCGGTCACCGTGGGGATTGCAGGCAAGGTGGAGGACGTGGTGCCTGCCTTGTCCGGACAGTTGCAACAGCGGGACCGTACCGAGTGGCGCACACGGGTGCACCAGCTGCGGAAGGAGTGGGAACAGCGATTGGCTGACGAGGTGAGCCAAAACGGGGTGCCCATCGCCCCGCAGCGGGTGATTCACGCTTTGTCCCGCTGTGTGGCGGAAGACGCGGTAATGGCGGTGGATACGGGCGACCACACGTTGTGGTTCAACCGCATTTTCCAGAGTCGCAGACAGGAGATTCTGATCTCGGGACGATGGCGGACGCTGGGATTTGCCCTGCCTGCGGCGATGGCCGCCAAGTTGGTCTATCCGGACCGACAGGTGGTCGCGCTGGCGGGTGACGGCGGGGTGATGACGACGATCGCCGATTTGGTGACAGCGGCCCATTACGGGTTGGACATCACATTGGTGGTGATGAACAACGGATCGTATGCCATGGAGAAAAATCGGATGCAACTGGTCGGATTCAACACCATGGGCAGTGAGACGGTCAATCCGGATTTCTCCGCATTGGCTGCCGCATGCGGAGGAGAAGGGTTCGTCATCGAGCAACCGGAAGACTTGGAGCCGGTGTTGCAGCGGGCATTGGTTACATCGGTGCCCACAATCGTGGACGTGCGTTGTTCGGATGTCATGGTGCCTCATATCACATTTTGAAAGGGAGGAGATACCATGTGCGGGCGTTTTACGCTGACCGCCGGGTTGGGCGATATCATGCGGCGGTTTTTGATCGCCGAAGCGGAACAGGTGGAACATGGGCCCCGCTACAATATCGCACCCACTCAGCGTGTCCCGGTCGTGGTCGGGTTGCCGGGGGGCAAAAGGCGGCTGAGGATGTTTCGCTGGGGATTGGTTCCGCATTGGGCGCGCACGCCCTCGATCGGGCAGCGGATGATCAATGCCAGAAGGGAAACCCTGCTGGAAAAACCGGCATTTCGCTCCCTGGTGCCGCGCCGCAGATGCATTATTCCCGCAGACGGGTATTATGAATGGAAAGCATTGCCGGACAAACGAAAACAACCGTACCGGATCGTGCCGAAGGACGGTCGATTGGCGGGGTTGGCCGGGCTGTGGGACCGATGGGTGTCACCGGAAGGGGAGACGATCGATTCGTTCACCATCATTACAACGGAAGCGGTCGGTCAGGTGGCATCCATCCACGACCGTATGCCGGTAATCCTGCGACCGGAGGCGGAGTCAGTGTGGTTGGACGCTGAGCTGCGCGATCCTGTCGCCGCTGTGGAGATGCTGGTTCCGCATGCGGAGACATTGTCCTTTTATCCCGTTTCCACGCTGGTCAATTCGCCGCGGAATGATGTGGCGCAATGCATTGAGCCGGTGGAGGGGGAGTGACGGATTCCATCACGAAGAGGAAGAGCGGAAAGCATCCCCAGAAACTGTATATGAGTGAGCGTCGTTCCCGCCCCATAAGGAACGATAAAGGTTCAGGCACCCATCCACATTCGGATGAGTGCTTTTTTGTGCTTGGGCGAGCTACACCCAACTTTCAACTCGTTTCGCATTTTGATATACTGTTTTTGATAATGATTATCATTATCGATAAATGAGAGAAACAAAATAAAGGAGGTTGATACATATGACTCACCACGGACCGGTTCAGCGGGAAAACTCCGAGTTTTCATTGGATGGTTTGTCTTTCAGACTTCGGGACGTGGAGATGGTCAACGGGGACGGTCATTGGCGGGGAGAGCAGCAATTCACCGTTTCTCATGTCCTGTTCGTGGTGACGAGCGGTGAAGGAAACCTGATACTGGGTAGCAATGAATTCCGGCTGCGGCAGGACACAGCATTCGTGTGTCCCCCCGGAGAGACTTTCAGAACGGAAACGGAACAGCGGGATGGGCTGAAGATGTTTCTGTTCAGGTTCGACGTCTTTCGGGAAACGGAGCGCA
Source organism: Polycladomyces zharkentensis (assembly GCF_016938855.1). Lineage (NCBI taxonomy): Bacteria > Bacillati > Bacillota > Bacilli > Caryophanales > Thermoactinomycetaceae > Polycladomyces > Polycladomyces zharkentensis. The sequence goes on from NZ_JAFHAP010000021.1 coordinate 28,142, forward strand.
ATGAAGAACAGATGCAGCATGGATCCAAAGAGCGTTTGTTTCCGTTGCAAAAAGAGATCCCGGTTTATCCCGCCGGTAAGCTCGTTTGCTTGTGCGATACCATTTACCATCACTGGCACAGCCAAGACGGTCTGGAACGCTTTCGAGGTCAGGTTGCTTTTCAGGAATTGCTTTACTATGTGTTGAATAGTATCCGCCTTCAGCCGGAAGACTCGCGACCGGCTCTCCAGGCGGCGAAAGACTATATGGAACGTCATTTTAACGAAAATTTGACGATAGAGGAATTGGCGCGCATAGCCAACATTAGCCCCAAGTATTTTGTGGATTTGTTTAAAAGGACGTATGGCATAAGCGCCATCAATTATTTGACGGAACTGCGAATCAACCGGGCCAAGCAGCTCATGGCTCAGTCCCGTGCCAAGCTGCGGGATATTGCCCACCAAGTCGGATATAACGATGAGTTTTATTTCAGCCGCAAATTCAAGAAGGTAGTTGGCGTGCCACCCAAGGTTTACATGAATCGACGCCGCCGTAAAATCGCCGCCTACAAACGTTCGATCACCGGCCAGTTGATGGCGCTCAAGATCATTCCTTACGCTGCGCCGCTCCACCCGAAATGGACCGCTTATTACTATAACAAGTACCGAACCGATATACCCGTACATCTCAGCGCTTACCGCAAAAACCAACATTGGGAATCCAACGTCAAAAAACTCCTCCGTGAACGTCCGGATGTGGTGATCAGTACGGATGTGCTTGACACCGAAGAAAAAGAGATGTTGGAACAGGTTTCACCCGTGTTTTACGTTCCGACGAAGGAGAAAAATTGGAAGGAACAATTGCTTTTGGTGGCTGAATTTCTGGGTGAGTCAGGGGAAGCCGAGCATTGGCTGAAAAGCTATGACAGGAAAACAAAGTTTGCAAGAGACCGGCTGAAACGATCGGTTCAGGATGACACCTTCCTGTTCGTGAAGGTTTCCAAGCAGAATCTTTCTGTTTACTGTAACCGCAGTATGAGTGAAGTATTTTACGATGAATTGCAGTTGGTTCCCGCATGTCGTTTCGATCGTTCCGTCTACGATCAGCAGGTGTCAATCGAGCAATTGGCCGATTTCGATGCCGATCGTCTCCTTTTGATCGTTCGCCAGGAATCAGAGACATTGACGTATTGGAAAGCATTGCAATATTCCATGCCGTGGCAGGAATTGAAGGCGGTACGGAATAACCGGGTTTATTTGATTTCTTCGGATCCATGGTTCGAATATTCGGCTTGTGCGCACAGCCGGGTCATTGACGAGGTGTTGAATCTCTTTTGCGAAAATCATCCAAATTGAATCCCGGATATTATCCATGGTCGAACAAAAGGGTGCGATCTATAATCAATAATGAAAATCATTATCAACACAAAAACAATACATGTGAAAAAAAGGGGATTTTTAGGCTATATGAAAAGGAAATGCCTTCGTATCGGTCTGTATATTTTACTGATCCTTGTGGTGACCGCTTGCGGCGCCAAAAATTTGGCGGATCAGCCAAAAGAAACCGCCAACAATGAAACAAGAACGATCCATTATCTGGGCAAACACTATACGGTTCCCGCGAAGACGGACCGCATCGTGATCACCGGCAGTATGGAAGCAATGGAAGACGCGCTCGTCCTCGGCGTCAAACCGGTCGGCGCCATTACCGTAGGGGGCAAGTTCCCGGACATGTTTGCGGAAATGACGAGGTCCGCGCAATCGATCGGGGAAAAGGCACAACCTGACATGGAGACCATCCTGAAACTGAAACCGGATGTCATCTTGGGGTCCACGAAATTTCCGCCGGCTGTCAGCGAGAAATTGGGGAAAATCGCTCCAACCATTCCGGTTTCCCATATATCGACGAATTGGGAAGCCAATCTGCGCCTTCTGGCGGAGTTGACAGGCAAGCAAGACCTCGCCGAGCAAATTTTGAAGAAGTATCGGCGTGATGTCGTGGCGGCGAAAGCGCAATTAGGTGATCGACTGAAAGATAAAAAAGTCGTCATGATTCGCATCAGAGGCGGCAATATCATGATTTATCCGGAAAATGTATTTTTCAACCCTTCGCTGTACAAGGATTTGGGGCTGACGGCACCGCAAGAGATCAAAAACGCCAAAGCGCAGGAAACGATCTCTTTGGAAAAATTCAGTGAAATGAATCCGGATTATATCTTTGTGCAGTTCTCCGAGAATGAGAACAAGGATCAACCACATGTACTCGAAAACCTGCAACACAATCCGATTTGGCAAAGCATCAATGCGGTCAAAAACAAAAAAGTGTTCCTGAACGTCGTGGATCCGCTCGCGCAAGGCGGTACGGCATGGAGTAAAATCAACTTCTTGAAGGCTGCTGTGGAGAAACTCTCCAAATGATCGAAACAAGGCAGGTAGCACAATATGCGATTCAAGATTTCTTTGCCAGCCTTCATACTATGGCTTTCGCCGATTGCGATGGTGTTCACCATCCTCGCATCCATCCTGTATGGAGCAAAAAATATCGACTCTACGACGGTGTGGGATGCTGTTTTCCACTTTGATCCAGGTAATGTGAACCATCAAATCGTGATGCATTCCCGTATGCCCAGAGCCGTTGGTGCGCTTCTGATCGGCGCGTTCCTGGCCATATCGGGGGCCGTCATGCAGGGAATGACCAGAAACTATCTGGCGTCGCCTTCCATTATGGGGGTTTCTGACGGGTCGGTTTTTACCATTACACTTTGCACGATTTTTGCGCCGAACGCTTCATCATTGGATATGATCATGTATTCGCTGATCGGTTCGGCGCTCGGAGCGGGCATCGCGTTCGGTTTGGCGTCACTTTTGCCAAACGGGATGTCTCCGGTTCGCATGGCGATCATCGGCACCATCATCGGGACGTTTCTCAGCAGCGTTTCGGCAGCCATGGCTTCTTATTTTCAAATTTCACAAAACATCAGCTTTTGGTATCATGCCCGGCTGCACCAGATGGACCCCGGCATGCTCAAACTTACGGTTCCTTTTGCGGTGGTCGGGATCGCTATGGCGCTCCTTGTTTCCAAATCGATCACGATTCTCTCATTGGGCGAGGAAGTGTCCATGAGCTTGGGACTGAGAACGGTGCTGGTCAAAGCGATGGCTGTCGCCAGCGTCGTCATTTTGACCGGCATTTCCGTCGCTTTGGCCGGTAATATCGGATTCGTGGGATTGATTGTTCCCCATATCACCCGGTTTTTGGTCGGTGTGGATTATCGGCGGATTATTCCTTGCGCCGGCGTTCTCGGGGCCATCTTTTTGGCGCTGTCCGATATCCTCAGCAGGTTCTTGAACTATCCGTTTGAGACCCCGATCGGGGTCGTTACTTCGCTGGTCGGTGTTCCTTTCTTCCTCTACTTGATCCGCAAGAAGGGGGGAAGGGAAGATGCCTAAAGCTTCGACAGGGCGCTTTTGGGCGGTCCTGCTCGCGAGCATGGGGGCCACTCTGGTTGCGATCTATGTCAGTCTGACGAACGGCGTATTCGACCTCACGGTCACGGATGTAATCAAGACGCTTCTTGGAATTGATCCGGAGCCGGCTCACGAATTGATCATTTTCGACTTTCGGCTGCCACGGATTGTGATTGCTGCATTGGTCGGGTTTGGTCTCGGTGTTGCGGGTGCCGTGATCCAGGGGATCACACGGAACGGGCTGGCCGATCCCGGCATTTTGGGCATCAATGCAGGGGCCGGTGTGGCAATTGTCGTTTTTATGTTCTTCTTTGAAGAGAAAATCGCTGGAAGCGGATGGATGTCCGCCTTGGCGATGCCGCTGTTTGGATGGATTGGCGGCTTGGCAACCGCCGCTTTGATTTATCTGTTTTCGTGGCGAAACGGGGGATTGGACCCCCAACGTCTGATCCTGGTCGGGATTGCGGCAGGGTCAGGTCTCGGGGCCTTATCTCTGTACCTGTCACTGAAAATGAACCCGCAGGACTTCGAAATGGCTACGATATGGCTCACGGGAAGCATCTGGAACGCCAACTGGAAATATATCGTTTCGATTCTGCCGTTGCTTGTCGTTTTGGTACCCGTCATCTTAAGCAAATCGTCTGTTCTTGACCTGTTTCAATTGGGGGAAGAAACAGCGAAAGGTCTGGGAGTTTCCACGGAAAAAGAGAAGAACGTGCTGCTATTGTGCAGTATCGGAATCGTAAGCGCATGTGTTTCCGTGTCGGGAAACATCGGATTTGTCGGCCTGATGGCGCCGCATATCGCCAAGCGTTTGGTCGGCATCCGCCACAGTCGTGTCCTTCCCGTATGCGGAACCCTTGGCATGCTTTTGGTCATTGTGTCTGATTTTGTTGCAAAAAACGTGTTTTCTCCGGTGGAACTGTCCGTCGGTATTGTCATTTCCATCATCGGTGTTCCATATTTCGTTTACTTGTTGTTTGTCACCAAGGCATAGGAGGACAGAAGACGGTTCATGTCACGGAATGGAAGATTGCGATAAAACTGGGCGGATGAAGGAGAAGCCGTGCGTAACTGAACAGACGATTGCCTGCATGAAGGAAGCAAAGGTCCTCCTGCCCGGAGAAAAAGCGGGTGGATTGGATATGAGGTGTTCCCAAGACTTCGCCGGCGCCGATCCAGGTTTCCCGCGGCTCAATCCGTCACCGCATTCGATCAAGCTCCAAGCGATTCCTTGGAGAAGTGAAATTTACAACACAAACAATCAGGAGGGGATCGGTACAGTGCAGAAAAATATCGAGCGGCCCGCCATGACAGCCAGCATCAATGATCGCCGCGAAGTCACAATACCGCTGACAGAACAGCGTGTGATGCGTTCGCGCGCCGGAAACGAATATCAAATTTCCGTGGCAAAACTTGGTGAAAAACCGCCTCCTTCGGGATATCCGGTCATCTATCTGCTGGATGCCAATGCCGTATTTGGAACGATGGTGGAGGCGGTGAGAGTGCAGGCACGTCGACCCGAGAAGACCGGAGTTGGTCCGGCGGTGATCGTCGGCATCGGCTATCGAACGGCAGAGCCGTTTCCTCCCGCCCGCCATTACGATTTTACGATGCCGGTGTCCGCAACCGAACTGCCTCCGAGACCCGACGGAAAAGCATGGCCGGAACACGGCGGAGCCGAAGCTTTTTTGAATTTCATAGAAGAAGAGTTGAAGCCCATGATCGAGCGCGAATTCAAGATTGACCGTACCAGACAAACGATCGTTGGCCATTCTCTCGGCGGCCTCTTCGTGCTGCATGCGCTTTTTAACAAGCCAGGCGCCTTCCGGACATATGTCGCCGGCAGCCCGTCCATTCACTGGAATAAGCAGCACATTCTTGATGCGGAACGGAAATTTGTGTCCCGCTTGGAACATGAAAATATCGATGTGCGAATCCTGCTTGCGGTGGGAGAGCTGGAGAAAAGGCATAAAAGCCGCGTACACGACAACGCGAGGGAGCTTTCGGAACGCCTGTCCACCCTCGCAAGTCGTGGAGTACGGGTGGAGTTCAAGGAGTTTGAGGGTGAAGATCATGTATCGGTGCTGCCGGCATTGATCAGCCGGGCCGTACGGTTTGCATTGAGCAGGTGAGGCGTTTGGAAAGGAAGTGATGAGATGGATCGTTTGGGTATCAAGGGCAGAGTTGCCTTGGTAACGGGTGCCGCCCAAGGTATCGGGGAAGCGGTGGCTCGGGCCTTTGCCGAGCTTGGCGCCTTCGTTGCAGTCATGGATAAAAACGCCGATGGGCTCCACAGACTCGTGGATGACCTTGTTTCCGGCGGTCACCATGCGAGAGCCTTTCCGGCGGACGTGTGCGACAGAGCGGCCGTTGACGAGATGGTAGATTGGATCGAAGACAATATGGGCCCGATTGAAATCTTGGTCAACGTCGCAGGGGTGTTGCGGATGAATCCAGTCGAGTCTTTCAGCGACGAGGATTGGGCCGCGACGTTCGCGGTTAACGCCACCGGGGTTTTTTACGTATGCCGCTCGGTCATCCGATATATGGTGCCCCGCAGGGCGGGCTCGATCATTACAGTGGGCTCCAATGCTGCGTGGGTGCCGCGAATGCATATGTCCGCTTACGCAGCCTCCAAAGCCGCGGCGACAATGTTTACCAAATGCCTCGGGCTGGAGCTCGCCCGGTACAACATTCGCTGTAACGTGGTGTCGCCCGGTTCGACGGACACGGAGATGCAGCGGTTGATGTGGGCGGATGAGAACGGAGCGCAGGCCGTTATCGCCGGATCTCCGGAGACGTTTCGGGTGGGAATACCGCTGGGGAAACTCGCCACCCCCTCTGATATCGCCGATGCGGTCGTCTTTCTGGCCTCCGACCGGGCAGGTCATATCACGATGCATGATTTGCGCGTCGATGGCGGTGCCACATTGGGGGCTTGATCCCATTGAGAGGAGACTGCACAACATGATGAAACATGATGCTGTTCTCGAGGAATCTGCCGCGCAACTTCTCGACGATTACCGGGCCGGCTCGCCTTTCTTCCTGTCTTCGCCGCATCGAACCATCCTGGCAGAAGGCGCGTTTGCCACGGTACCAAGCCAGGGCGGACCGGATGAGTTGACAACCCTGCCCCGGCGCGTTGCCGCATTGCTGGCTCATGTCAAGCCGTCCAAATATTGCGACCCGGTCGTCGTGGGCGCGGTGCCTTTCGATCACACGACGCCAGCACAGCTTGTCGTGCCAACGAGAATCCGGTGGGCGGGACCGCTGCAATTCCATTCGGATGTTCAGGCAACCCCGCCTTTGGTGACGGCGTGCGAGATTCGCGAGGTTCCGGAACCGGAAGAGTATATTCGCGGCGTGGAGCAAGGATTGGCCCGTCTTCAGGCGGGCGAATTTGACAAGGTGGTGCTGTCGAGATCGCTGCATCTGACCTCGCCGGAAGCGATTGATATCCGTCAACTGCTTCGCAACCTGGCTCGTCACAATGCTGACGGCTACACCTTTGCCGTGGATCTGCCCCAATTCGGTTCAAGTGTCGCTTCTCCGGTATCCGGGCGGCGAACGCTGATCGGGGCCAGCCCCGAATTGCTCGTATCAAGGGCGGGCCTTCAGGTGACGGCCAATCCCCTGGCAGGGTCCAGGCCCCGCAGTGAAGATCCCGCCGAGGACCAACGGCGAGCGGCCGAATTGCTCGCTTCTGCCAAGGATCGGCATGAGCATGCGGTGGTCGTTGAGGCGGTCGCAGCCGCGCTCCGTCCGTATTGCCGGGAATTGGAAGTCCCTGCTGAACCTTCGCTGGTACACACCGCAACCATGTGGCACCTGTCGACCAAGATTGTAGGCGAGCTTTCGGATTCCGCCACCTCGGCGCTCGAACTTGCCGCTGCACTGCACCCGACTCCGGCCGTCTGCGGGACGCCGACCCGTTTGGCACGAACGGCGATCCGGGAGATCGAACCGTTCGATCGAGGTTTCTTCACAGGAATGATCGGTTGGGTGGATGCAAGCGGTGACGGCGAGTGGGTGGTTGCAATTCGCTGCGCGGAGGCTGATGAGCACTCGCTTCGTCTGTTCGCGGGAGCCGGCATCGTCGTTGGATCGAAGCCGGAGGAGGAACTCGCGGAGACATCGGCCAAGTTTCGCACGATGCTTCGCGCCATGGGGCTGGACCGCGAGTTAACAGATATGCATGTGAGGAGGGGATGATATATGCTGCCTGGATGCCCCACATGGCCCAAGGAGTTTGCGGATCTGTATCGGAAGACCGGTTGTTGGCGAGGTGAGACGTTTGGGCAAATGCTGCGGGAACGGGCCGACAAATACGGCGACCATATCGCGGTCGTAAGCGGCGATGTACGCTGGAGCTACAGGGAACTCGACACAAGAGCCGACCGGCTGGCGGCGGGGTTCCGCGAGCTGGGAATCAAGCCGATGGATCGCGTGGTGGTTCAACTGCCCAACATTGCGGAGTTCTTTGAAGTTTGCTTCGCGCTGTTTCGGCTGGGTGCGCTGCCCGTCTTTGCCCTGCCTGCCCACCGAAGCTACGAGATTGCTTATTTTTGCGAATTCACCGAAGCCGTCGCTTACGTCATACCGGATACGCATTCGGGATTCGACTACCGGGAACTGGCCAGACACGTTCGGAACAAGGTTTCCACCTTGCGGCATGTGATTGTTGTAGGCGACCCGGGGGAGTTTGTGGCGCTTGAAGACCTGCACGCATCCCCCGTCAGCCTGCCGCAAGTAAGCGCCGGTGATGTGGCTTTCCTTCAATTGTCCGGTGGCAGCACCGGTTTGCCCAAGCTGATCCCCCGGACTCACGACGACTACATTTACAGCTTGCGGATCAGCGCTGAGATCTGCGGTCTTGATGAGACCAGCGTGTACCTCTGTGTGCTTCCGGTTTCGCATAATTATCCGCTCAGTTCGCCCGGCGTGCTCGGCACGCTGTATGCCGGCGGCCGTGTCGTGCTCGCGCCCAGACCCAGTCCGGACGACGCATTCCCTCTGATTGAGCGGGAACGCGTCACAATTACCGGGCTGGTACCGCCGCTTGCTCTGGTATGGCTGGAAGCGGTGTCGTCTCACCGTTATGACCTGTCCAGTCTCCGGGTGCTGCAGGTTGGCGGGGCCAAATTCGGCCCGGAAGTTGCCCGGCGGGTAAAGTCTGCGTTTGGCTGTACCTTGCAACAGGTTTACGGGATGGCGGAGGGACTGGTCAACTATACCAGATTGGATGACCCTGATGAGATCGTGATCCATACCCAGGGCAAGCCGATGTCGCCATACGATGAGATTCGCGTGGTGGACGAAAATGATCGCGAGGTAGAGCCGGGACAGGTCGGACAGTTGTTGACCCGTGGCCCTTACACCATCCGCGGGTACTACAAAGCGGAAGAACACAACGCCAAGGCGTTCACACCGGATGGCTTTTATCGCACCGGTGACTTGGTGAGAGTGACCCCGTCGGGCTACTTGATCGTGGAAGGGCGTGTCAAGGACCAGATTAACCGCGGAGGAGACAAAGTCTCGGCCGAGGAGGTTGAGAACCATCTCCTCGCTCATTCTGCCGTATTTGATGCGGCGGTGGTTTCCATGCCTGACGAGTTCCTTGGTGAGCGGTCGTGCGCTTTCATCATTCCGCGCGGAAATCCTCCGACCGTGGCCGAACTGAAATCGTTCCTGAAGGAACGCGGGTTGGCGGCTTACAAAATCCCGGATCGGGTGGAGTTCGTCGATTCGTTTCCCAAGACCGGGGTGGGAAAAGTGAGCAAAAAGGCGTTGCGTGAGGCAATCGCTCAGAAGATACTGTCTGATCGGAAAACTCACACAGGAACATAATCGAACATTGTGAGGTTATTGACAAACTCCGCTGGTGCGCCGCTCCGTAGCGGCAGCCAGAGTCGCTCGACGGGAAATTCGGTCCCGATACCTAATAGAGGGTGGCCGTTTTCCCACGAGTGACCTTTGAGCTGGCGAAACAGGAGCGAGAGGGAAAACGGCGCACCCGGAATCGCGAGTGGTTCAACACTTTGTCAGCAGTCTCACATTGCGCGATTGATGAAGACAATGGACTAAGACAATGAAGGAAGTGATCTGATGGCTCTTCCCAGCATTTCACCGTATCCGATGCCTGCGGAGTTTGACCTGCCGAAGAACAAGGTGTCGTGGACACCTGATCCCAAACGGGCGGCCCTGCTCATTCATGATATGCAGCAGTATTTTCTTGACGCTTTCACTGCCGGAAAGTCGCCTGTGGTGGAACTGCTTTCGAATATCCGGTTGTTGCGGAGCCGATGCGCTGAGCTCGGCATCCCGGTGATTTACTCGGCACAACCCGGCGGGCAGACACCCGAACGTCGAGGATTGCTCAGGGATTTCTGGGGACCGGGCATGGACGACGGCCCCTATCAGAAGAAAATCGTGGACGAACTGGCGCCGGACGAGCACGACATCGTCATCACCAAATGGCGGTACAGTGCGTTCCAGAAGACCGATCTGCTGGAGATTCTGCGTCAGCGCGACCGTGATCAGCTGATCGTTTGCGGAGTATATGCCCACATTGGATGTCTCCTTACCGCATGTGACGCATTCATGCAAGATGTGCAACCGTTTTTCGTCGCCGATGCGGTGGCGGATTTCTCATGGGAATGTCACCGAATGGCGCTGACTTATGCTGCTGAGCGGTGTGCGGTCACAACGACGACGCGGCGTTTGCTCGATGAGCTGGGGAGGATGCAAAACGAAACGCGTGAAGCTCAAGCTGCGGCTGACGGTCAACCGATCACGCTGCAGCTTGTGCGCGAACAGGTCGCCCGACTTCTCGACGAGTCCCCGTCGAATCTTGCCGACAGCGACGACTTGATTAGCAGAGGACTCGATTCCGTCAGGATCATGAGCCTGGTTGAGCGCTGGCGTCGCATCGGGGTCGAAGTGACCTTCGTGGAGTTGGCTGAGCACCCGACGCTCGCTGACTGGTGGAGACTGCTCTCTTCCCGGTCCAAGCGTGTGTCTTCGACTTCGACCCCGGACAATCTCAGCTTGTGAAGGAGGTCGCTACCCATGCCTAACCGTCAGGATGTTCGCTGGCCTTTGTCGGGTGCGCAGTCCGGCATTTGGTTTGCACAACATCTCGATCCGGAAAACCCGATTTACAACGCCGGCGAATATATCGAAATCCACGGACCGATTGACCCGGCGCTGTTCGAGTCCGCTTTGCGGCAGGCCGTTATGGAAGCCGAGTCGCTGCATCTCCGTTTTGGAGAGGACGAGGACGGTCCGTGGCAGATCATCGATCCGTCTTCCGATTGGCCGTTTCATGTGATAGACCTCAGTGGGGAGCCGGACCCACGGGAGGCAGCTCTGGCATGGATGAAAGACGATCTGGCCCGGCCGGTCGACCTCAAACGCGGTCCGCTCTTTACCCAGGCTTTGTTCAAGGTGGCGCCTGATTGTTTCTTGTGGTATCAACGCATCCATCACATCGCGATGGATGGCTACGGTTTTTCACTCATAGCGAAACGAGTGGCGCAAATCTACACGTCACTTGTACAAGGCCTGCCTTGCGATCAGGGAGCCTTTGGCCCGTTGCATCTGATCTTGGAGGAAGATGCGGCCTATCGCGCATCAGAACAGTTTGAGCGGGACCGCCAATTCTGGTTGGAGCGTTTCGCCGACAGACCCGAGGTAGTCAGTCTCGCCGACCGGGCGCAGAGGACGTCCAGAAGTTTCCTCCGTCGGACAGCATATCTGCCCCCGTCCGCACTGGAGCGTCTGCATGCGACGGCGCGCAACGCCGGCGTGAGTTGGCCGGATGTCGTGATTTCGGCGACAGCGGCTTACATACACCGTTTGACAGGTGCACGGGACGTCATTCTCGGTTTGCCGATGATGTGTCGGCTGGGCTCGGTCTCGCTGCGGATTCCCGGCATGGTGATGAATGTGCTGCCGGTGCGTTTGTCGATGCGTCCGGATATGAGCCTTTCCGAGCTCGTGCGGCAGGTCTCGCAGGAAATTCGCGAGGTGCGTGGTCACCAGCATTACCGGCACGAAGACTTGCGCCGCGATCTCAAATTGGTGGGCGAAAACCGGAGATTGTTCGGTCCGCTGATCAATGTGATGCCGTTTGACTACCACCTCAGCTTTGCCGGACATCGCGCCACCACACACAACCTCTCGGCCGGACCGGTCGATGATCTGTCGATCAACGTTTATGACCGGGCTGACGGCAAGGGGATGCGAATCGACTTGGATGCAAATCCCGCAGTTTACAGCGCCGACGATCTCGAGGTTCACCGGCAGCGTTTCATACGTTTTCTGGAAACGATATCGGCGGCTGATTTGCATGAGCCGATCGGACGACTCGAACTTCTGCTGCCTGAGGAACGTCATCGGGTGTCCGTTGAGTGGAATGATACCGCTCATGCGGTGCCGGAAGCGAACTTGCCGGAACAGTTCCAAGCGCAAGTTGCCCGCAGCCCGGAAGCCACCGCCGTGGTGTTTGAGGATGCCGCATTGCGCTATGCCGAACTGAATGCACGGGCGAACCGGCTTGCGCACTTGCTGATTGCGCAGGGGGTGGGTCCGGAGCAGATCGTGGCTTTGGCGTTGCCGCGGTCGATTGAGATGGTGGTCGGGCTGCTGGCCGTACTCAAGGCCGGGGCGGCGTATCTGCCGTTGGATCCGGACTATCCGGCCGACCGGCTTGCTTTCATGCTCGAGGATGCCCGACCGGTGTGCATGATCACAAGCGCGAAGGTCGTATCCAAGCTGCCGGATGCCAGTGCCATGCCGCAGATCGTGCTCGATGAACCCGATACCGTCGAAAGACTGGGGCGGTATCCCGATACCGATCCGGGCGATTCTGACCGCATCCGGCCACTGTCGCCGCTCAACCCGGCCTATGTCATCTACACCTCCGGTTCCACCGGCAGGCCCAAGGGTGTCGTTGTTCCATATGAAAGTTTAAACAATTTCCTTGCCGCGATGCAGGAGCAATTTCACCTTGAACAACAGGATCGGTTTCTGGCTGTCACCACGATCGCGTTCGATATCGCGGCCTTGGAGATGTTCCTTCCTCTCCTCAAGGGAGCCGGTCTCGTGATCGCCCGGAAGGAGTCAATCCAGGACCCGTCGGTTTTGACGAAGATGATCGAAGATACCGGAGCCACCATCATGCAGGCCACACCTTCGCTTTGGCATGCACTCGTGGAAAATCATCCTGAAAGTCTCAGAGGCCTGAGGGTGCTGGTCGGAGGAGAAGCGCTCCCCGGCAGTTTGATGCTGGCATTACAGAGACTGGATTGTCGGATTACGAATCTCTACGGACCGACGGAAACCACCATCTGGTCAACGGCCGCGACTTTGGACGATGCGCATACGGAGACCCCGCCGATCGGCCGACCGATTTGGAATACGCGGGTGTATGTGTTGGACAGCAGCTTGCAGCCGGTTCCGCCGGGGGTAGTGGGAGAACTGTATATAGCTGGTTCCGGGTTGGCACGCGGTTATTTGAACCGGCCGGGGTTGACCGCCGAGCGCTTTGTCGCCGATCCGTTCGGACCGCCGGGCAGCCGGATGTACCGCACGGGCGACCTGGCACGGTGGCGTGCGGACGGTACCCTGGAC
>NZ_JAFHAP010000022.1 GCF_016938855.1 Polycladomyces zharkentensis
CGTGAAGCAGCGGAGCGTGAACGCTTGGAGCAAGAGCGTTTGGCACGCGAAGCAGCGGAGCGGGAAAGCTTGGAGCAGGAGCGTTTGGCACGTGAAGCGGCGGAGCAGGAACGCTTGGAGCGGGAACGGCTGGCGCGAGAGCGGTTGCGCAAAGAGCGATTGGAGCGGGAACGCCAAGAACACGAAAAGTTGGCGAAACAGTTTCAGGAGTATATGGAAGCTTTCTATAAAAGTTCATAAGTCGGATTCCGAAGGGGGTGAATCGATGCTGTTTGAGAAAACGCTGGCCAGCCTCGGTGTGGGTGCGGCCAAGATCGACACCCGACTGGCAAAGTCACAGGTTCAGGCAGGAGAAGTGTTGAAAGGGGAAGTATTCATCCAAGGAGGACAAGTGGAGCAGAGGGTGGATGACATTTATCTCTACCTGATTGTCCACTACATCAAAAACAACAAGCTGACGCAACATGTGTTGCGGAAATATCAGCTGTGCGAACGGTTTTACCTCCAACCCGGAGAGTACAAAATCATTCCCTTTGAAATTCGGATCCCGTTTGAGGCGCCCATGACAACGGGACGTTTCCCCGCCTATCTGAAGACCGGTCTGGATATCAAAAAAGCGATTGACCCGACCGATCAGGACAAAATCGAAGTGTTCCCCCATCCCACGGTGGAACGCGTGCTGGGGGAAATCGAAAAGGCGGATTTCATTTTGTACCGGATCGACAACGAATATGAAAAAGACATGAAACCCCATCCCTTCCTGCAAGTGTTTCAGTTCCGTCCCACCGGGCGGTACCATGGCTTTCTCGATGAGCTGAACCTGATCTTCGACGTGACCAACCATGATGTGCGGATGGATGTGGAAATCGTGCGGGGGACGCGTGTGCTCACATCCTGTTTCCACTGGTTGTTATCCGATCCCAACGGAACGCTTGTCATGGACAACGGGATTGAACAGCAACGCGTTTCCAACCCCGTGGAAATCATTCAGTCATTGCTCAATAAAAAATAATCATAGCGGTGAGCGGGGGAGGGAATCATCATATTGTCCGTTTTTGGAAAGGCGTTGGCCAGCCTGGGTGTCGGATCGGCCAAGGTGGATACGCGGTTGTCCAAATCCCAGTTTCGTCAGGGCGATCTGGTGAAAGGAGAAGTGTTTGTCCAAGGGGGACAGGTCACACAGCACATCGATGAAATTTATCTGTATCTGATCATTCAGTACGTAAAAGACGGGAAACAACAAGAATATGTGATGGAAAAGTTCCGTCTCGCAGAGCCGTTTGATATCGGGTTGGGCGAAACGAAAGTGATTCCGTTTGAATTTCAGTTACCGTTTGACACACCCGTAACGACGGGTGGGTGCCCCGTGTATCTCAAAACGGGGTTGGATATCAAAATGGCCAAGGATCCCAAGGATGTAGACGGGATTGAGGTGCTGCCGCATCCGTTGGTGGAAAAAACTTTGCAGGCCATCGAAAAGATCGGTTTTCAACTGGTTCGTGTCGACTTTGATTTTGAAAAATACTATTCCCGGCACCCTTTCATCCAAGAATTTGATTTCGAACCGATCGGACCGTTTCAAGGATTTTTGGACCAATTGAAAGCGGTGTTTTACGTTGGAGATGGTGAGATCGATCTCATCATGGAAGTGGACCGCAAAGCAGTCGACCTGATGAGCTCCCTGGAAGAGGCACTGGAATTGGATGCCCGTACGATTCGGTTGACAGTGACCGAAGAGATGGTGAAAAAAGGGAAACTGGAAAATGAGTTGAATCGTTTGATCAAGGAACAGATTTGAGAGAACGGGGCAGCGGGGGTTCCTGGCTGCCTCTCTCCTTTTACTTCGTACAGGGAGGAAGAGTCATGCGACTGAAGAACAAGGTGGCCATCGTGACGGGAGCCAGCCGGGGGATCGGGGAAGCAATCGCTGTTGCCTTGGCGCGTGAAGGTGTGGATTTGGTGTTGGTCGGTCGGAAGGAAGCCGATTTGGAGCGCGTCGCCGCACGCGTTCGCGATCAGGGGCGGACGTGCCGAATCAGTGTGGCGGACGTATCACGGGAGGAAGATGTGCGCCGCACGGTGGAACTGGCGCGCGAGGCGTTCGGCAAAATCGATATCCTGATCAACAACGCCGGCATCGGACTGTTCAAAACAGTGCAGGAAACGTCTTTGGAAGAATGGAACCGCATTTTGCAGGTCAATTTGACGGGGGCGTTTCTGTTTACGCGTGCCGTGTTGGAAGACATGATCGAACGCGGACAGGGCCAGATCATCAATATTTCTTCCGATATCGGCAAACGGACCATACCGCGGGCGGCCGCTTATTGTGCCAGCAAATTCGGTCTGGAGGCGTTCAGTGAAGTACTTGCAAAGGAAGTGCGCAAGTCCGGTGTGCGGGTGGGTGTGATCCGGCCCGGTATGACCGACACCTATTTCAACGATACGAAACAGGGAGCCCCTGAGAAAGAAGGTTGGCTGCAAGCGGAAGATATCGCGGAAGCGGTTGTGTATATGGCGTCGGCTCCCCGGCACGCGTTGGTGGACGAAATCACGGTTCATCCTGTCATTCAGGAATATTGATGAAAAGCATTTCATCATGCATGAATCAGATGAAGAGTGACCATTTTTCCCGTGAGCAACCTTTGGGCTGAGGCAAAACAGGGGGAGAGGGAAAATGGTCACTTCTTTTTGGGTCGTGTCTGGTACATCCGTGAGGAGGCAAATGCTTTCTCAGGTGAGAGAAAACCCGGAAAGTACAGGAGTGAAATCGTGGGCAATTGGGTCGGAGCGACCATGACCTGCTTCCTGCAGGGGGCAGGTGGAGCCAAATCGGGAAAGAAATTGGACAGTAGGCCAGACAAGCTTTAGTTTTAGAGGAAGGGGGTCCGAATTTCTGTCGGATTAGGAGAATCAGACGGGAAAACGGACCCCGTGTGCTTTGTCAACTTCTTGAAAAGCCGCCGTGAGATGGATATGTTTTCAGATTTTATGCCGCTTGACGGGAATGCTACAATATCGGATGGGATAGTGGAAGATGGGGATGTGGATGATGGGAGTGGATGAGACCGATGTACAGCATCGATGCGAAAGGACTTACCAAGGAGTTTCGAGTATATCAGAGCCGTCCCGGACTGCTTGGTGCTTTCCGGGATTTGTTGAACCGAAACTACCGCGTGATCCGGGCGGTGGACGGGATCGACCTGCGGATCGAACAAGGGGAAGTGGTGGGATACATCGGTGAAAATGGTGCCGGGAAATCGACGACCATCAAAATGCTGACCGGCATTTTGCAACCGACAGCGGGAGAACTGCGGGTCAACGGCTTCGATCCCCATCGCCAGCGGGAAGCGTTTGTGCGTACGATCGGCGTGGTGTTCGGTCAACGGAGTCAATTGTGGTGGGATATCGCAGTGCAGGAATCGTTTCGCCTCCTGCAAAAGGTGTACCGCATTCCCGACGATGAGTACCGCAAGCACATGGATCACATCATCGATGTGTTGCAGATCGGACCACTGTTGGACCAACCCGTTCGCAAACTGAGCCTGGGTCAGCGCATGCGGTGCGAATTGGCCGCGGCTTTGGTTCACAAGCCATCACTCCTGTTTCTGGATGAACCCACAATCGGGCTGGATGTGTTGGTCAAGGAAAACATCCGCCAATTCTTGCGGGAGATCAACCAACGATACGGCACGACCGTTTTGTTGACCACTCATGACATTTCCGATATTGAAGCGTTGTGTTCACGGGTGGTCATGTTGGATGAAGGGAAGATCATTTATGACGGTCCGCTCTCGCAATTGCGGGCGCAGTGGGGCGGTAACCGGAAAATACAAGTGGAATTGGACCGTGAGGCGGCTTTGGAGAAACTGGATCAGCTCACGGAAGGACTTTCCGTGCGATGGGAGTCTCGGGGAGCCGCGCGATACACAGCTCATCTGGAGAACGGGGTGGAAGTGTCGCGCGTGTTGGCCCGGTTGGTAACGGAAGTGGGGATTAAGGAAGTTCAAATCGAAGAAGCTTCCACGGAAGAGATCGTACGGCGGATCTACCAGGAGGGGAATGCCCGTGCTTAGTGCCTATCTGGAGATGATCCGCATCCGTTTCCTGATGATGTTGGCGTATCGTGTCAATTATTACAGCGGCATCGTCATCTACAGTTTGAACATCGGTGTCAACTATTTCATCTGGATGGCGATTTACGGTTCAAACAACTCCCTGCAGGGTATGACGGCTTCCCAGATGGCCACTTACGTAGCCGTCGCGTGGATGTCCCGTGCGGCCTACTTCAACAATCTGGACCGCGAAATCGCTCAGGAGATCCGGGATGGCACGGTGGCGATCCAGTTGATTCGCCCCTATCACTATCTGATGGTCAAGTTTTTTCAAGCATGGGGCGAGGGATTGTTTCGCCTCTTTCTGTTCAGCATTCCGGGGATGTTGATCGTCTCCCTGGTCTTTCCGATTCATTTGCCCGGCTTTGATCCCGTCTGGCTGCTCTTTGCCGTCAGTTTGTTTCTGGGATTCGTGATTAACACGCAGATCAACATGATCACCGGATTGGCTGCCTTTTTCATTTTGAATAACGAAGGACTGGTCCGGGCAAAACGTGTGTTGGTCGATCTGTTTTCCGGTTTGATTTTGCCGATTCGCTTTTATCCCGGTTGGGCGCAGGCATTTCTGTCGTATCTGCCGTTCCAGGCGATCAGCTATCTTCCCAGCATGATCTTGATCAAAGGGGTCGGCGGTTCGGCGTTGATCCATGCATTTACGGTACAAATCATCTGGTGCGTGTTGTTGTGCCTGCCCATCTTCCTGTTATGGCGCCGGGCGCGTCGCACTTTGACGGTGCAGGGGGGATGAGCCGTGTTCTACGTTCGGATCTTCTTGCAGTATCTGGAACAATATCTGAAAACGCGGTTGGTTTACCGATGGGATTTTCTCGCCCAGTTTTTAACCGACCTTTCGTTTCAGGCGGTCAATCTCGTGTTTATCCTGGTCATCTTTTCCCACACGACTTCGATCAAAGGATGGACGCGGGAAGAAGTGATTTTTATCTATGGTTACTTTCTTGTGCCGTTCGCGGTGTTTACGGCGTTTTTCAACCTGTGGGAATTCAACGAACGGTATATCATCAAGGGGGAGATGGACCGGGTATTGACCCGGCCCGTACACAGCCTGGTACAGGTGATGTTGGAGACAATGGCCCCGGAATCGCTGGCCGGGGCGCTGGTCGGACTCCTCATCATGGGCTGGGCGGCGGCCCGGATGGATCTTCAGTGGACAGTTTGGGACATTCCGCTGTTCGTGATCTTCGTGATCGGCGGTGTGCTGATATACGGCGGGATTTACATTGCACTGACCAGCATCAGTTTCTTTTCCGATTCCAAAACGGACATTCAGCCAATCATGTACAACATCGGCAACTACGGCCGGTATCCGGTCAATTTGTATCATCGGATCATCCAGTTCGTCCTGACGTGGGTGTTGCCGTTCGCATTCGTGGGATTTTACCCGGCCAGTTATCTGTTGGATCGGGACCATTGGATGTGGCTGGCCTTTCTGACACCGGTTGTGGGTGTCGTTTACTTCGCTTTCGGTGTTTTTTGCTGGAATTGGGGGGTTCGTCACTACCGGGGAGCCGGGAACTAACGCCCCCATTCGAAACCGATCCACAAGGCCAACAGGCTGAGGAGCACACTGGATACGACGTACAGTCCGGCGGTGCCCCCAGCCTTTTGTTTCAGCAATTGAACGGTCTCCACACTGAAGGTGGAAAACGTGGTGTAGGCCCCCAAAAAGCCTGTCGTAAACGGATGAGTGACATGATGCCAGGCGGTTTCATATACTGTGGCGTGGGTGGTGGAAAGCCAAACCCCCAGTGCGAAGGCACCTGAAACATTGATCACCCAAGTTGGCCACGGAAAAGGGGAACCAATCCGGTTGCCGATCCACAATCCCAACCGGTAACGGGCAATCGCTCCCAGAAAACCACCGACGGCGATCCACAGAGTCATTGGGCAGAACCTCCTTGCGGCGAAGCGTTCCCCCGTTTTTTCTCAGCCCACCGCTCTCCTTGCGAACACCCCCGCCATGCCAGCAGTATGCCGCCGACGAGCGTCAGTGTCAGATACAGGGCGGCCGTCCATCGGCGTTCGCTGATCCACAAATACATCATTTCCCCGTCCCAGGTTGAAAACGTGGTTAATGCGCCGACAAAGCCGGTGCCGATTCCCAACCGCCATGCCTCGGGCAACCATGATCGATGCCGGGTGGCTCCGGTCAGCCATCCGAGTATCCAACAACCCATCAAATTGGCCACCAATGTTCCCCAGGGAAACAGGGGGGTGGACAAATTTCCAAGCATCCATCGAAAAAGGGCACCCAGTGCACCCCCGATCCCGACAGCAAGGGTTCGCATCCGTTTTCCCTCCTCAAAAACGACAAACTCCCGCCCGCTTACAGGCAGGAGAAATGTACCGGGATCATCATTGTTCACGTTTGCGGCTGCTGATGAGTCGCTTGGGGTTTCTGTCTTTTCATACTATCGGATGACGGTCGGCGAGTCAACGATGGGGAAGATGGCAGGTTGTATCGAATACACTGGTTTTCCCGAGAAGAGGTGTGCTGACTGTAAGCTTTTTCATTGCAGGAGCCAACGAGTTGATGTGACATTCGCGATCAGGAGGACCGTTCCGACGGAGCAGACGGTGAAGAGCTTTCCGTCTGAACCGGAATCGAATCCCCTTTGGGCGAAGAGGATCCCTCCAAATCCCCTATGTTGACGGCATCCCCGTTGTCGTTGTCTTGCATCTGATCCATGATTTTGGATAACGTCTGCTCATCACCTTGGGCACTTAACCCCACATTGAGCGTACCGCTCAGCGTTTCGACGCGCAACTCCTGAATCTTGTATTCCATTCGCTCAATGGTAACCGGCTGGATGGAGGCGAGTTGCTTCCTGATCTGTTCGTTTTCTTCTTTCAGCTTTTCAATCTCCTGTTGCAACTGGTTGATTCGGTCCCACAGATAGGCGTACAAAGGAAGCCCCCCTCCAGAGATCAGAATGGTTGGATCAGACATACCCTATGATCAGTATATGGGTATTTACCCAAAGAACATGACCGGTACAAGTGACCAGTTTCTTCCCACGTGAATAGACTGAGATGAGAGGTCCCAAAAAAAGGGGAAGATCCGGATGGATGATCAACAACAACACTTCCAAAAATGGAGTCAATTGGCACGGAAGTTTTTGGGGGATGATTTTTGGTCAGATGTGATGAGTGCATATCCGGCCACTTCTTCTCCTTCTTCTTCGGGCGGTCCCAAGGCCGATGTCTATCACACGCAAAATGAAGTGATCGTATTGGTGGACTTGCCGGGAATCGAAGATATTCATCTGCTGGATTTGCGGATTCAAGATGATACATTGTATATCAAGGGAAACATCCCCGCCCGTTATGCCAACTACGACGCTACTTTGAGTGAACGGCTTTCCGGAGATTTTGAGCGGTCCATCCCACTGGGGGCGACCGTGACCCGTCAACACAGCTCCGCCCGTTACCGCAAGGGATTATTGGAAGTGAGGCTGCACAAAATGCATGCGCCACGCGCCCAACATCGCATTCGCGTTCAAGACTCTTGAGTTCACAACGCCCAGGCTTCCCTCATACGATATGGTAGACCTTGCGTCGGGGAGGGTGTCCGATGGCGACCGTCAACAATATATTCAATCTTAAGATTCAAAGCGTATCCAGCGCAGGGTCTGTCAATTTTGGGAACACCATCAACATTGGCGCTGAAAGTAACACCAAATCATTGGGTGGTTCATCACCCATCGGCGATTTTGCGAAAAATATCGATTTTGAACAGAATCAGGCAATCGATCCGGATGCCATCGACCAACCGTAAGGGGGGAGGGTATGTTCCGCATCAGTATCCACACGATCAATATCACCACCGTGTCCGATGCCGGCTCCGTCAACATCGGCAACACCGTCAATGCAGTGCAAAAGCAGCAAGTCACAGGAGTGACTCAACCCGGACCCCAACCGCAGAGACCGCCCGCTCCCGAACCGACGGTACCCGCTCCTCCCACACCGGGTGCCCCCGGTGGAGCTTCCGCTCCTCCCGGCACTCCAAGCGGGGCCCAACCGTTTTCTTCAGGCAACGGCCCCGGCGCCGTATGGGCCCGTTCGTCTCATCCCCCTGCGTTACCGCATCCTGTCAGCGGATACCGTCACCCTGTCGTGGTGGTTTCTCCCTCCGTTTGATCCAATAGTATAATGGTGTTATACACAGGATCGAAGACAGGCAGGTGGGAACATGGCGGAAAAACGGGTACTGATCATTGAAGACGAACCGCAACTGGCCCGTTTTTTGGAGTTGGAGTTTACGCACGAAGGATATCAGGTGATTGTCGCATATGAAGGACGAGCCGGTTTGGATTTGGCTTTATCCCAGGATTTTCGGGTGATTATTCTGGACATTATGTTGCCTGATCTCAGTGGATTGGAAGTTTGCCGTCGGATTCGGGCGGAACGGAATACACCCATCATCATGTTGACGGCAAGAGATGCTGTACCGGATCGGGTCAGCGGGCTGGAAGCAGGAGCAGACGACTATATGACAAAACCGTTTGCCATCGAAGAGCTGCTGGCGCGGGTTCGTGCCATACAACGCAGGATGGCGCCGGAGCAGTCCCAGATGGTGGAAGTGGGATGCTGTCGGTTGTTTCCCGAACAACGGCGAGTCGTCTGTGCGGACAAGGAACTGAAACTGACAGCGCGTGAATTTGATTTGCTGGCTTGTCTGATGCAAAATCGCAACCGGGTGATGACGCGGGAAATGATACTCGATCGTGTATGGGGTTATGATTATGAAGGGGATACCAACATCGTCGACGTGTACGTGCGCTATGTTCGCAGCAAATTGGAGGAAATCGGTGTGAAAGACTACATCGAAACCGTGCGCGGTGTGGGCTATGTAATCAGGGAGGATGGACATGCCCATTAAATGGCGTTTGGTGGTGTTGTCGGCGGTTGGTTTGTTGTGCATTTTGTTGTTGTTTCACATTTTCGTCTACCAGTTGTTTCAAACCATGATGATACAGACGGAGCAAAGCGTGCTGGATAACAAACTGGCCACCCTGGTGAACGTATATGAGACCCGCCGCATCGATCCTGCTTTTTTGCGCGGTTGGTTGCAATTGTATGTGGAGGAAGGACAAGCAATCCGTATTGTGGAAAACGGAAAAGTGGAAGCTGTTGTAAACAAGGGAATCTCCCCGGCATTGTATCTGTCTCACCCGCTGCCGCATCATAAAGTGCGGGAAGTTCGCAATTGGTACGGCAAGCAGGTTTCCATTCTGGCCATGCCGCTCCACGGGTCAGCGGAAGGCAGGGTGGAGCTGTATACGGATTTCACGTCGTTGCGCCGGTATTTGGACACGATGTTGACTGCTTTGTTCATCGGTTCCTCCGCTTTGTTGGTACTGGTGATCGTCGGGGGCTATATCATGTCCACCATTGCTCTTCGTCCTGTCAGCCGCATCACCAAAACGGTGCGGGAGCTCGATCCGTCACGGATGGAGAGTCGTTTGCAAGTGCCGGACACTTACGATGAAATTGCGGAGCTGTCCCGGACATTCAATGAACTGCTCGATCGGATCTATCAGTTGATCCAAAAACAGAAGCGATTTGTGGCGGATGCCTCACACGAACTGCGCACGCCTGTTTCCGTGATTCGCGGATATACCAACATGCTGAAGCGATGGGGGAAACGGAACGAAGAAGTGACGGAAGAAGCGCTGACCGCGATCGATCAGGAAACGGCGCGCATGGAACAAATGACGGATCGGCTGCTGCGGCTTGCTCGCTTGGAAGGCGATGTAGCCGGTACAGAGAGGGAATTGCTGGATCTGACCGCACTCGTCGCCGAAAGGGTCAAACGATGGCGTCGTTCCTTGCGCAATCATCACATCGGGTGGGATGAAACCACACCGCCTGTCTGGGTGCGCGCCGTCAGGGCAGAGTGGGAAGAGTTGATTGATATTTTACTGGACAACGCGGGTAAATACTCCGAACCCGGCAGTGAGATTACCGTCCGGTTGGAAGCGGGGGAACGGAATGTGCGGCTCATCGTGCGGGACACAGGTGAAGGCATTCCGAAAGAGGAATTGCCCCGGGTCTTTGAACGATTTTACCGGGCGAAACGGACGAGAAGCCGGCATCGCAACGGGAGTGGTTTGGGACTTTCCATCGCCCGTCAAATTGTGGAGGCCCATGAAGGTACGATTCGGATCGACAGCCAGGAAGGAGAAGGAACTGAAGTAAGCGTTTCGATTCCGATTTCTCAGTGAAATCTAATCTTTCTTTCAATTCTCTCTCATTTTCGTTTGCTACAATGGGAGCAAGCACGGAAAGGGGAGAGAGATGGAAATGAAAATCACCATGGAATTGTTGGCATTGGTATTGGTCGCACCCGTATGGGCGATCAAGGCAGTCGTTTCTCTCCGCGCCATGTTCCGTTTGTTCCGCGAAATGTCGGCTCACAATTAAGATGGGCAGGATCGATGAATCGGTTGTCAACAGCTGATCCCGAAACGCAAGCCGGGTAGAACCGGCTTTTTTTGTTGGTTTATGTTTTTTGCGCTTCCCAGAGTGGTAAAATGAAGAATGCATCTTCAATGAAAGGAGTCGGTCCCATGTTGAAAGAAGGAGATAGGGCACCTGATTTCACGCTTCCCGCCGATAACGGTCAACAGGTAACCCTGTCGGATTTCCGGGGTGACAAACATGTCGTCTTGTATTTTTATCCCAAAGACAACACTCCCGGTTGCACGCAGGAAGCGTGTGACTTCCGCGATCGGGTGACGGAATTCGCCGACTTGGACACCGTGATTCTGGGTGTAAGTCTGGATGATGTGAAATCGCATGAGAAATTTATCGCCAAATACCAGCTGCCGTTCCGCTTGCTGGCCGACACGGATGCCGAAGTGTCCAAAATGTATGACGTCTACAAGGAAAAAAACATGTTCGGCAAGAAAAAGTGGGGAATCGAACGTTCCACGTTTATCATCGACAAAGACGGACGGTTGGCCAAAATCTACCGAAAAGTAAAAGTGCCGGGGCACGTGGACGAAGCACTTCGCTATATTCGGGAACATTTGTCTTCGTGATGGCGTCGGGAGGGACCGAATTGTCGGAAGTCAGTATGTACGCTTGGCCTGACTACTATGATTGGACATCGGACGGCCTGGAAGGCGACATCACGTACTACACCGAGCTGGCACAAGCCAGTGGCGGACCTGTCCTGGAACTGGGGTGTGGCACGGGCAGATGCAGTTTGGCCATTGCCAGGGCGGGGATGGAAGTGGTCGGTGTCGATCTGTCACCGGAAATGCTGAAAAGAGCGCGTGAGAAAGCGGATGCGATGGGATTGAGCGAGCGCACCCAGTGGGTGGAAGCCAGTATGACCACGTTTGAGTTGGATCGGCGTTTTCCGCTGGTGATCATTCCGTATCGCTCTTTCCTCCACCTGATGACGGTCAAGGATCAACTGACCGCATTGAAACGCATCCGTCAACATTTGCAGCAGGATGGCATGCTGGTGTTGGATGTGTTTGTTCCTTCACTGGTGGAGTTACATGAGATTGAAGGAAAAAACGTGCATCGGGGGACTTTTCCGATTCCCGGTACTTCGGATTGTGTAGAGGTGCATGATATTACCGAACACGATCCGTTCCGCCAATGGGTGCATGTCATTCGGTTTTATGAACGTTATGACGGAAGCGGTCGGTTGGTGGAACGCTTGCGTACCGTGTTTCAATTGCGCTACATCTTTCCGACGGAATTGTTCCATCTGCTCCGCTTGGCCGGATTTCAGATCGTGGGCAGATACGGCACGTTTCACCGTGGCCCGTTTGATCACCGAAGCACCGAGCTGATCGTTGAAGCGAAGAAGATGGAAACATAACTCAGGTAAGAATCGGGCAGAAACCCGAAACCCTTATGGCGCTGTAGGCTTCCCTATGATCAGCGCCGTTAGGGCGTGTCTGGTACGTGAGGGAGCAATGCTTTCCTGGTGAGTGAGGACCTGAGCCCCGGACGAGCGAAGACCCGGAAAGGCGCTGGACACGGGCAAAGGACAATTCGAGGTAGTTGGCTGCCTCCCGCGATTCGTTCGGAGCAGCCATGACCTGTTTTTTTGAGGGTGCAGGTAGAGTGGTCCGGGAAAGTGATGCACGCGATATTGACTGGACACGCTCTGGTTTTTTTTTTGCCGAAAATCACTTTATCGGGAATGGTTCCGCTCCGGATAGAACAGGTAAGCCAAGCCGCCCCAGAGGGCCGACGCCAGACCGAAACCGAACAGACCATATCCCCAGGCCGAGGGGAATGAGTAATAACCGACCAATAACAAGATGACCCCGATGATCCAGGATAGGGAGGCGGGACGATTTCGCATGGACTCTCCCTCCTTTTTCGTTCACTTGACGGAAAAGGTTCAACTTTCTTCTCGGTGCGGCTCATGATCGGACACCCGCCAACAGGTTCAAGCTCATTTTATCCGACAGTCCGTCCCCTTATGCGGGCAGTGGTCAATTTTCCCCGGATTTCGGTACAATAGACAGAGGTGCTGTTGAACGGAAAAGGAGGGGACCAGGATGCAACCAAAGCCCAAACGCGTGGCGACGCGCAAAATATTGGATACTTTGGCCCGAATGTACCCGGATGCCCATTGTGAACTTGTCTTTCGCAATCCATTTGAGCTCTTGATCGCGACGATCCTCTCTGCCCAATCTACTGACCGGCAGGTGAACAAGGTCACGAAAGACTTGTTTCGGAAATACCCGACACCCGAAGCGTTCCTCACGATGTCGGAAGAGGATTTGGCAGAAGAGATCAGAGGGCTGGGGCTTTTTCGCAACAAAAGCAAAAACATCCTGAAAACGTGCCGGATTCTGGTGGAACAATACGGGGGAGAAGTGCCAAAAGATCGAAAAGCCCTGGAAGCGTTGCCGGGAGTGGGACGGAAAACCGCCAACGTGGTCTTGTCCAATGCTTTTGGTGTGCCGGCGCTGGCGGTGGACACCCATGTGCAACGCGTCGCCAACCGCTTGGCCATGGCCGACAGCGACAATCCGCTCGAGACCGAACGTCAATTGATGAAGCGGGTGCCGCGGAAGGAATGGTCCATCACCCATCACCGGTTGATCTGGCATGGGCGACGCTTATGTTCGGCTCGCCGTCCGAAGTGTGAGGTTTGTGATTTGCTGCCCTATTGCTGGTACGGGAAAAACCGTTTGGAAGGCAACGCATTGACAAAATCGGCTGACTCCCGTTAGACTGTTTATATAGATTATTAAAAGAGAATCTTTATTCCCGTGGCGGTAGGAAGAGAGGTGGATGGCGATGAACAGCCGCCTGGAACAAGCTGTTGAAAAATTGAAGTCGACCGGTGTGCGCATGACTCCGCAACGGCATGCCATCTTGGAGTTTCTTCTCTCATCGATGAGCCATCCAACCGCCGATGAAATTTATAAATCGCTTGAGGGGAAATTCCCCAACATGAGTGTGGCCACCGTATACAACAACCTGCGGGTTTTCAAGGAAGCGGGATTGGTTAGGGAATTGACCTACGGCGATGCATCCAGCCGGTTTGATGCCAATATGACGGATCACTACCACGTCATTTGCCGGGAGTGTGGAAAGATTACCGATTTTGATTATCCCCCGCTCATCGATGTGGAACGGGAAGCTGCGAAACGCACCGGCTTTCGCGTCGAGTCCCATCGAATGGAAATCTATGGTGTGTGCCAGCATTGTCAACAACGAACCGTATGAAAAAACCTGCGTGCCCAATGACACGCAGGTTTTTTTAGACTTCGATCCAAACGCTCACGGCGACAAGAAATACGTAAATGAAGGCGACCGCCGCCAGGCCCATCAGCCACCGTGTTACCGGCTGTTCGCGGATGATGGCCACGATGCTGAGCACGGTCAAGGCAATGATGGCGATGAGCGCGATCAGATAAAGCAAACTGAAAAACAAGGTGCGGTCCCCCTTTCATCACGGTAACGGCAACAGCCCCACCCAGGCGAATTTTCGATTGAGCTTGGCGATTTCTTGGATGGATGTTCCAGTCAGCTCATACAGGCTTGTCATCAACTCATGTTCGCCTTGCGTCTGTTTGGCGACAGTGGATGAAGGGGGGATCAACTGTCCGTTGACTCCCTGCAGACGATTGATTTGATTTAACACCACATAGGTATTTTGGTTGAGTTGGTCCAGCCCTGTCACAATCTTTTGCTCACTGATCGTCACCCGGTTCAGGCTTTGGTTCATGTGGGTCAGCATTTGGTTGGTACGGTCCAATTTGCCGTTCATGGTTTCGATCGTATCTGCCGTTTCCCGTAAGGGTTGTAGTTGGCGGTTGGTGGTGACGGTCAACGCTCGGGCTTTTTTGATGTTTTGATGTACCTCGGCCATGATCTTGTTCGTTGATTTTTGCGTTTCTATCTGCTGGATCGTCCCCCACAACGTGAGCCCCAAGAGCACAAAATTGATCGTCAGTACAACGGCACGTGCCAGCAAATGCAACCCTCCTCCCCGTCAAGGCAGCAGCGGAATGGGCAACAGATCTTTCAGTTCGTTTCCGGGTGAATCGGGCGGATCATCCGAATCAGATGGATGTTTGGGAATCACCCGCTTGATGACGTCTTCCACCGGTTTGGGGTCTACCAACGGTTTCGACGGAGGCGGCCCGTCGTTTCGCGGTTTTGGCAAATCGATGCCCAGCTGTTTTTTCAGAAAGTCAATCGCTTGCGGAACCAAGGCGATATAACGGAAATTGTGAATGGATCGGTCCAGTTCCGCCAACAGAATATCCATCCGGCTGTTGAGATCACCGGAAGTGCGTGCGACCTGTCCGGTGTTGTCCGCCACCTTCCCCAGGTGCGAAACGACTTGTATCATCTGGTCTGTCAATTGGTTGCCGCTGACCGCTACTTGTGTTGTCAGCAGGGCTGTTTGCCGCTCACGGGTCAAAATGGCGTTCATCAGCTCACGGGCCCGCACATTTCCCGACAACTGTTGATCCAACTCATGCTGTATGGATTGGTTTGTGTTCACCTGATGAGCGAGAAGCTGATCCTGTCGCTTCAGCCCGTCCAGGGTTGCGTTTGCTTTGTTCACTTCTGTTGCCAGCTTCTCCGTGTCGGCCAACATGCCGTTGGTCCGTTGTACCATGTCCGAGGTCAATCCGAAAATATTGTAATCCGCCATGTTGGGGAGGACAATTTTATCGCTCCATTTGGCCAAAGTCGGGGTTGCGGCGGTCAAGATCGCGGCGATTCCGACCCCAAGGGCAATTTTCCACCTGGACAAACGCATGGAGGACATCACCTCCTCATTTCTTCTCCGGAAGGATAGCCGTTTTCTCGTTCATCTTCCGGAGATTCGCGTTGATCTCCCCTTGGATCGACTTCATCGCGCTCAGCGTGTGTACAATTTGTTGGTTGGACTGTTGTATGGACTGCAACGTGACGATGCTGTCGTTGAGTGACTCTTCGATCTGCTTCAAATCCTGATATGTAGCACCCGTGTTCGAGCTGATCGTGTGTACGCGCTGTGCGATGGAGGCGACCACTTGGTCGAGCTCCGTCAGTTCGTGGTTCAAACCGTTGGTATTGCGTTGAATCTGGGAAACCTTGTCGTTCAACCGCTTGGTTTGTTCACGCAACTGTGCGATCGTGGCCAACTGGTTGTTCATTTTCTCCGATTTGGCTGCGGATGCGATCAATTCCGTCTTCAAGCGTCGGGAATTTTCGGCGATCTCCTTTTGCATCGACAATTGCAGCCAAGTATTTCCTGCAATCACCGCAAGCAACGTCGTGATGAGCAGGGTGGTGAGGTTGAGTGATTTCATCGCAAGCTCACCCCGGGCGTTTTTTTGTTCATCTCGCGCGTCGATTGCAGGATATCCTGCATGTGTTGCCGATCAGCGTTCGCTGTGGATCTCAACTGCTTCAGCATCTGATCCAGCTGCTGCATGTAGGGGGACAGTTCTTGCAAAGACGAGCGGATGGCTTGGATTTTTTGCTTGGAGTTGCTGGAGTATCCCAACATGCCGTCGTTGAGTCGCAGGCTGTCTGCGTTGTAATCCACCACCGTCGTCAACAGGGTCAGCGTTTGATCGGTTTTGACGATGGTGGCATCCAAACCGCGGTCGATACGTTGAACGGTGCGGAGCATGTGTGCCAGCTCGCCGTTTTTGTCAATGATCGCCGCTTGAACTTGATTCAACTGCTGAATGGATCGCAGGTTATCCTCTAACCCGGAATGGATCCGTTTGAGATGCTGTGTCATCGTGATGCCGTTGATCAATACACCGCTCAGGAGGAGGATCCCCAAGATCGAGATAATTTTTCGAATCAATCGAATTCCTCCTTACGGCAAGGAGTTGGCGACTTTCTCGCTCTTTTCCGCCGCGGCGTCCAGCTTGCGTTCCATCTGAAGGTTGTAGGACAAGGCTGTTTGCAGCTTGGATTTGGTGTCCAGGGTAATGGCGCGCAACGCTTGGATTTCGCTCTCTTGCCTGTTTGCCGAGGCGGAAATCAGGTTCATCTTGCTGTGCAGAAACCGGCTCAACCGATTCAGGTTTTGGCTCAGCACCACTTGCTGGCCCGTCACGGTTCGCATGTCCCCCAGGATGGTTCCCTGATCCCCCAATCCTCGATATACGAGGGACAATTTGTTACTCACATCCATGGTTTTGTTCGATTTGTCATTGATTCCTTTCAATGCGCTTAGGATATTGGCATTGACGGTACCCAGTTGGGTGTTGTTTTGATTGATTTGCTCCAACATGCCGTTCAGATCATATTGTGGAGGTACATGATGCAATGAGTCCGTGTCCAACTTCGACATGTCGGGTAACGTGACACGTTCCGGAGGCTGAGGCAATCGGGGGCCATCACTGAACAACGGCAGTGATACCGTCAACCCGAACGCGATCACCGTTGCCACCACGGCGACCAGGTAACGCACGCGGAGCTGACACCTCCTTTACCGAATTAAAACCATAA
This sequence comes from Polycladomyces zharkentensis, assembly GCF_016938855.1. Lineage (NCBI taxonomy): Bacteria > Bacillati > Bacillota > Bacilli > Caryophanales > Thermoactinomycetaceae > Polycladomyces > Polycladomyces zharkentensis. Next base: position 17,088 of record NZ_JAFHAP010000022.1, read on the forward strand.
CCACTTGACCACAAAGCCGGCCACGATTCCGATCAGAATTCCGATCAAGACCGGTGGACTGAATAATTGTCTCAGCAACGTGACGGTGTCGGCCATCACACTGACCCAATTACTATTTTGCATCGCTTTTTTCCTCATGTCCATGGATGCTCCATTGGTTGGAAGGTGAGATGAAGGTGTTGTCACTACCGGACTTGCCGCTTGCGACCATGTGTCTGTTTGCCGATCATCGGTCGACCATACTTTGGAGAAACGGTCAGTCAACGAGGAGGCCTGCTCCGTATGTCCGCCATTGTCCGCGGTGGAAGCGGCCACTTCCTCCGCAGGTATGTCTTCGTACAAACCGGCGATAACGGAAGCGTATCGTTGTTCCACCTGTTTGGTGCGCACTTTCAGCGTGGGGGTGAGTTCCCCCGCCTCCAGTGTGAACGGCCGGGACAACAGCGCAAACTTTTTGGGACGTTCAAACGGGGCAAAATCCGCGGTGAGACGCTCCATCTCCCGTTCGATCAGTTCCCGTGTACCGGGAGCTTTCGCGATTTCTTCATCCGTGTGTACGCCCCATTTGTTTGCGAGCGGGCGGATAACCTCAAAATCCGGCACGATCAGGGCGGCGACATATTTGCGTTTGTGGCCCACCAGCACCGCTTGCTGGATGTAGCGGCTGGAACACAATGCGTTTTCGACGGGTTGGGGAGCCACATTTTTTCCGGTGGACAACACCAGGATATTCTTTTTGCGGTCTACGATACGGATGTAACCATCCTCGTCGAATTCCGCGATGTCTCCCGTATGCAGCCAACCGTTTTCCACGGTTTTGGCCGTTTCTTCCGGTTGATTGTAATACCCCATCATCACGCTGGGGCTTTTGACCAACAGTTCCCCGTCATCGGCCAATCGCACCTCCGAATGGGGCAACGGTTTCCCGACGGTCCCCGGTTTGGGATGCACAAACGGGTTGCAAGCGATCACCGGGGAACACTCCGTCATGCCGTAACCTTCGATAATCGGAAGACCGATGAGCGCGAAGAACCGTGCCACATTGGGGTCCAAAGCGGCACCGCCCGATACCAGCATGCGCAATCTTCCGCCCGTTTGGGCGTGAATCTTGGAAAACACGAGCTTTCTCGCCAGCAGGTATTTCCGCTCCAGTGAAACGGGGACCGGCCATCCGAGTTCACCATTGGTCAGATTCCAGCGTTCTTTGGATACGTTCAAGGCCCATCCGAAAATCCGACGACGGAGAAAGGAGCTGTTTTCCACCCGGTCCAGGATGCGCTGATGCATCTTTTCGAACAATCGAGGTACACTGATCAAAACAGTCGGTTTCACTTCAACCAAATTTTGCGGAATCGTCTCCATGCTTTCCGCGTAAGCGATGGTGCCCCCCACCGCCATGGGAATAAATTGACCGCAGGTTCGCTCGAAAATGTGGGAAAGCGGTAAAAAAGACAAGGATATGTCTCGTGAACTGACCGGAACGAAAGACAGGTTTTCCTCAATATTGGTCAACAGATTGCCGTGAGAGAGCATCACCCCCTTTGGATCGCCCGTCGTACCGGACGTATGGACGATGGTGGCCAGATCCTCCCGTTTCAGTTGTTGCCAGCCCCAACGGTCCACATTGACGCTTTCCGACTCGCCCCGCTTCAGAACGGATGATATCGTCGTGGCCAACGGGTGGGTGGAGCGATCCTTGATGACGATGATCGACCGAACCCGCTTTGGCCATTCAGGGACGCGATCCACCATCTCGGATGTTTCCATAATCACGGCTTCAACATCTGCATTTTCCAGGATGAAACGGATCTGTTTGCCCGTCAGTGTAGGATAGATGGGGACCGAAACCGCTCCCAGGCTCATAATGGCAAAATCACTGACCAGCCAATAGGGACCGTTGGTGGAGCATATGGCCACCTTGGACCCGGATTGCACGCCCAGGCTGCGAAGACCGAAGGCCATGTGACGGATCGTTTCCCACAGCCGGGTATAGGACCAACCCCGGTAATGACCGTCTTCTTTCCATAACAATGCATTTTTGTTCGGAAAACGTCTGACGGTCCGGTGCAACATGTCCACAAGGTTCTGAGGTTTCACGGGAGGCGTCCTCCTTCCGGTGGTACCGAAATGATCTCCTCATGAATCAAGATATTCGCCACATTGCGTTGATACCTTTTGTATTGAAATGAATGAACATTTCTTGGCCGAAGACAGAGGACCCAAATGTGAGGAAATAAGGGATGTGGATGCAGACACGTCTTATGGCTGGAAGGTTTCGGCAACCGAGCATCAAACCTTATATGAAACCGCTTTCTTGTCAGTTTAAAAAAGAAATCGCATCACATTGACAGGGAAACAATCCCGTCCGACTCGGGTGTTACACACATTATACCGAGGTTTGGCTCGGAAAAGAATAACATTTAGAAAAAATATAACAAAAGTAATACGCACAAAGAAAAGCCCAAGCGGGCTTGGGGTGTATCAGGACCGCTTCGATCGGGACCGATGACGGTTTCCCGGGAAACTCATGGCAGACGATCCGTGATCATGTGGCGGATCCATTTGCGGATGATTCCGTTTCGGAACCGGAGACCGCATCGGCTGGTTCCTTTGAAGCATGGGCGGGATCCAGCGAAAGATATACTTTGCAATAGGGACATTGGTCGACTTTGCCCAGAATCTTGGTTATTCGGCCGCACTTGGGGCATTCCACCTGAACGGCCTTAAGCGACAAGATTCCGATCCAGAAGTACAGACCCACACTGGAGAAGATGACCAGAATCCCCAGGAATAAAAAGAATACCATCCATCCCGGCCAGATAAAACCAAAGTACATGACGCCGATGCCGAGAAAGGTGAGTAACAAAGCCAGGGTCCGCACTTTATTGATCTTGCTTGCCCATATCATGACTGCCGCCTCCTTTGTCAAATTTGAGTATACCACTTCCGGATTGCACTGCCAAAGCGGTTTTATCCTAATATAAGGGATGCAGTTGTCCGAAGCAGTCTGACCCATTTGTGATCCAAATAATTCCTTGTTCATTCGGAGAAAAAAATCCTTGACTTCGTATTTGGAGGGTGCTATATTATCTATTGTCGCCGCGCGGGAGCGCG